>PBYF01000009.1 GCA_002729515.1 Deltaproteobacteria bacterium | reverse complement strand
GAAATCTACCGACAGCAGCGCGAGGTAGGCGACGAGCCATCCGAGCATCGCTGCGCGAACCCTGCGAGCGCGAGACGGAAGGGCAGCGCTTGCTCGCGACGCCAGTTGTCCCACCCCCCCAATGAGTCCGATTGCCCCCACGATCAGGACGGGAAGAGGCAGGAGCATTGCGATGCGGTGGAGCGTGGCCCCGGCCTGGAAGGTTCTCTCCATCTGGGAGGGGGCGGATCCGATCGCCTGTTCGACGAATGCTTCGAGGCTTCCCTGCGCTGCGAGCGCTGCGAGCGTGGCCACCGAGACCGAGAAGACGCCGAGGAAGACTCCGGCCAGCGTCGTGGCGACGTTCCGCTTCGCGTCCGGATCTCGTTCCAGGAGGCGAGTCACGATCCAGCCCGTCACCGCCCCGGCGGCAATCACCGCCGTCGGCTGCCACGTCCAGCACGCGACGGCGAAGGCCACTCCCGACGCAAACCGTCGCTGTGTACAGAGCAGCTGCACGCCTAGCGCGGCCAGCCCCACGGCGAGGAACTTCGGCCGGGAGCCGGAGACGATGAACGCCCCGATGAAGGGCCAGCCGGTCGCTACTCCCCAGGTAACGAGTGCGATGGGCAGGAGTTCGGCAACCGAGCCGCGCCGGCCGTGTGCCTCCAGGGCGAGCCGGACCCCCGCGAAGGTCATCAGCCCGGCAATCGACGCGCCGAGGAACGTCAGCCCGATCCGCCCGCCCAACCAACTCGCTATCCCGCCCAGCCACACGAGGACCGGACCCTGCAGGTGGAATACGTCCCGGTAGGGTGTGAGCCCCCGCCCCTGGAGTTCCGCGAGATAGGCGTAGTACGCCCCGTCGCGGAGGTGCACGCCTTCCCAAGGCCGGTTGATGAGGCACGTAACGAGCACCGAGAGGGCGGCGACGCCGAGGGCGATTCGAATCGGGCTCGTGTTCTCGCGGGAATCCATGGTTGCATTCGTTCCCGTGCGCGTAGCGTTACACAACTCGGAGAATAGGCGGACCTGGGGTACGCTGGTGCCCCTTGACGGACGATTCTGGCGCAATCTTCACCTGTCCGATGCACCCCGAGGTTCGGCAGGTGGGACCGGGCGCCTGTCCCTCGTGCGGCATGGTGCTCGAGCCCGTCGCACCGGTTGTCGAGGAGGACACCTCCTCGAGGGACGAAACCGGCGCAATCTTCACCTGTCCGATGCACCCCGAGGTTCGGCAGGTGGGACCGGGCGCCTGCCCCCTGTGCGGCATGGCGCTCGAGCCCGTCGCACCGGTTGTCGAGGAGGACACCTCGGAGCTGCGGGATATGCAGCGGCGCTTCTGGGTGGCCCTGGCGCTGACCGCTCCTGTCTTCGTGCTCGCCATGAGCGAGTTGGTGCCGGGTCTCGACCTCGCCGAGCGATTCGGAGCGCGGCGGCTGCAGTGGATCCAGTTCGCACTCGCGACGCCCGTCGTCCTCTGGTGCGGGCTTCCGTTCTTCGTGCGGGGCGGTCAGTCGATCCTCTCTCGCAACTTCAACATGTTTACCCTGATCGCCATCGGAACCGGTGCCGCGTATGCCTACAGCGTCGTGGCGACCGTTGCCCCTGGAATCTTCCCCGAAGCATCGCGCACATCGACGGGCGAGGTGCCCATGTATTTCGAGGCGGCCGCGGTGATCATCGTGTTGGTCCTTCTGGGCCAGGTGCTCGAGCTGCGCGCCCGCAGTCAGACGGGAGCGGCGATCCGCTCGCTGCTCGATCTCGTGCCGGCGATGGCGCGTCGCATTCGTTCCGACGGGACCGAAGAGGACGTGCATCTCGATGCCGTTCAGGTTGGTGACCGCCTGCGCGTACGCCCCGGAGAAAAGGTTCCTGTGGACGGACGCGTCATCGAGGGATCCAGCTCCGTGGAGGAATCGATGGTCACCGGGGAGCCGATCCCAGTCGAGAAGGGTCCGGGCGACTCCGTGATCGGAGCGACGCTCAACGGCCAGGGCACATTCATCCTGGAGGCCGAGCGAATCGGTGCCGACACATTGTTGTCGCGTATCGTGAATCTCGTCGCCGAGGCGCAACGCAGCCGGGCACCGATCCAGGGTCTGGCGGACCGGGTTTCCGGCGTGTTCGTGCCCGCAGTCCTCGTGATCGCGGCNGTGGCCTTCGTCGTCTGGGTCTCCGTGGGTCCCGACCCGCGCTTCGCCAACGCCCTGGTGTCCGCCGTGGCGGTGCTGATCATCGCCTGCCCCTGCGCCCTCGGCCTCGCGACCCCCATGTCGATCATGGTGGCGACCGGACGCGGCGCGGGTGTCGGTGTGCTCTTCCGCAACGCCGAGGCAATCGAGCGGATGCAGCACGTCGACACGCTGGTGATCGACAAGACCGGGACTCTCACCGAGGGCCGGCCCCAGGTGACAGACGTGATTGTCCGGCAGATCGAAGAAACGGAGGCGTTGACTCTCGCAGCCAGCCTCGAACGGGCGAGCGAGCATCCTCTCGCCGCCGCTTTCCTGCGCGCGGCCGACGAGCGCTCCCTTGAACTCCGGTCGGTCGAAGGCTTTGCCGCGCATCCCGGCAAGGGGATCACGGGTACGCTGGATGGCCGCCAGCTCGGCCTGGGAAACGCCGCGTTACTCGAGATGCTCGGTATCCAGGACCCGGCAGCTCTGGCGGAGGCGGAGGAGCTCCGTGGAGAGGGCAAGACGGTGATGTTCCTCGTCCTCCCGGATCGGGTGGTCGCGCTGATCGCGGTCGAGGACCCGATCAAGGAGAAGACGTACGAGGCCATCGATTCGCTGCGGGCCAGCGGATTGCGGATCGTCGTCCTCACGGGCGATGCCGAGACCACGGCCCGCGCCGTCGGAAGGCGCCTGGGGCTCGACGATGTGGTGGCCGGCGTACTGCCCGACCAGAAGGCGGACGTGGTGCAGAAGTTCCAAGCAGAGGGCCGGGTGGTGGCGATGGCGGGCGACGGCGTCAACGACGCGCCGGCGCTGGCCCGGGCCGATGTCGGCGTCGCCATGGGTACGGGCACCGATGTCGCCATGGAGAGCGCGGGCGTGACCCTGGTGAGGGGCGACCTGCGCGGGATCGCGCAGGCGCGTCGCCTGAGCCGGGCCACACTGCACAACATCAAGCAGAACCTGTTCTTCGCCTTCGCGTACAACGCGCTCGGCGTTCCGCTGGCGGCCGGTGTGTTGTATCCGGCGTTTGGCATCCTGCTCAATCCGATGCTGGCGGCGGTTGCGATGAGCCTCAGCTCCGTCTCAGTCATTTCGAACGCCCTGCGGCTCCGAAGCGCGCAGATCTGATCTCTCCGGATCCATCACCCACGCGTGACCCCGATCACTGTCGGGCACGCCGTGCCCGGCCGAAGGAGATTCGGGGGGTGTGGTGGGTCGTCTCGCACGTCAACGCCGGGTCCGCTGCAGACTTGCCTGCGAGGTGCTCGATTGCGGGCGACGGCCGGTCCGCGGCGTGTTGTGCAGCCTCTCGGCGGGGGGTCTCAGTCTCGAGGCGCGTCTGCGCGTCGAGCAGGGGGATGGGATCCGGCTGCGCATCCTTCCGCATCGGCGGGCGCGCGCTGTGACCGTCGGAGCAATCGTCTGGAACGACCGTCCGCTGCGCGGTGCGGGGCGAAAGGGTGCGCTGCGGACGATTGGCTGCGTGGTCTCCGATCCGCCGCAGGCCTATCTCGACCTCATCGCCGAGGTGGATGAATGCAACGGACACGCAGGGCCCCTTCCGCCTTCGGTCCGCCCCGCCCCCGATGTGGACCTGCTGCGCTCGGGCGAGCCCCCTCCCGCACCGAAGCCTCTGGCGGACGAGGCGCCGCTGTCGCGGCCGGGCGCCGCGTCTTCTGGGCCGAAGCCTCTGGCGGACGAGGTGCCGCTGTCGCGGCCGGGCGCCGCGTCTTCTGGGCCGAAGCCTCTGGCGGACGAGGCGCCGCTGTCGCGGCCGGGCGCCGCGTCTTCTGGGCCGAAGCCTCTGGCGGACGAGGCGCTTTCGAGCTTTCGCGTGCGCGTAAAGCGGGTTGGTGGCCGGCGGATGCGGACCTTTCGCACCCGTATGCGGACGGCCTCAGCCGCGACCGATCGTGTCCATGCGGCGTTGGGTGGTACCCAAGGGGCCTGGGAGGTGTTGGACACCGTGGAGGAGACCGACAGGGACATCGTGAAGGAGATCGACGGCGCCTAGCCCGGCAGCCGCGGGCTAGACTCAGCGGGTGCCGCGACGTTCCGCCGACACGGCGCCCGGTGCCGTCACATCGACGGTCGAGGTCCGGGTGCCCTTCTACGACACAGATGCCATGGGTGTGGTCCACCACGCGCGATACGTGCATTACCTCGAACTCGCGCGCGTGCGCTTGCTGGAGGAGCACCACCGGCCCTACACGGACTATGTCGAGCGTGGCCTGCATTTCGCGGTCACCCGGCTCGGACTCGACTACCACCGCGGCGTTGGCTTCGACGCGCGCCTCGCGGTGACGGCGTGGCTCACCTGGGTGCGGGGTGCTTCGCTCGGTGTGGGTTACGCGATCACTGAAAATGGGACCCCGGTGATCACGGCAATGACCGAGCACGCGCTGGTCGATCGCGCCGGCCGGCCGCGCCGCATTCCACTCGAGGACCGCCGTGGGCTGCAGAAGCTGGTGGCACCCGGGCAGCCGGGATGACGAGGAGCCGGCCGACCGTGTGGCTGCCCGTCGCCTTTGGTGGCGCGGCCTTCGCGTGGGTGCTCGCGGCGACCGCACGCTGGGGGCCGGGCGTCTCGAACGACAGCGTCACCTACCTCTCTGTGGCGCGGAGCCTCGCCGCGGGCGGGGGACTCGTGCGTTTCGACGGTGCGAGCGTCGAAGCGTGGCCGCCGCTTTACCCCTGGTTGCTCTCGCTCATTGTGCGTACCGGGCTAGAGCCGTCCGATGCGGCGCGTGCCGTGGGGGCGGTGTCGGCTGCGGTGGCGATGGCCGCGCTCGTCGCGCTCCTCTCGCGAGCGGTGCGGAGTCCCGGCTGGGCGGTGTGGGGCGGCCTGCTGGCCTTTGCGTCTCCGGTGCTCTGGCGGACGTTTGCTTCTGCATGGTCTGAATCGCTCTTTGTCGCATTCGTCATGACGGCGTGCTGGCTGGTCGGTCGGATACGAGAGTGGGAACTGCGCGATGTCCTGCTGCTGGGGGTGGTTGCCAGTGCCACTTGTCTGACCCGCTGGATAGGCGTAGCCCTGGTCGGGGCCCTGGCGCTCTGGCTCCTGGGCGCCCCTGGTGCGCCAGGAGAGCGGTGGAAACGAACCGCCGTCTTCGCCGGGACCGCGGCGCTGGGTCCCGCGCTGTGGGGGACTCGCAACCTGATCGTGGCGGGGGGCGCGCCCTTCGGCGCGCGCGGAGTCGGCTACGCGGGGCTCGGTCGCAACTTCGGCGAGTATCTCGAGAACCTGGGCGCGACTTTGAGCTTTGCTGGAATCGGTGTGCTCGGGCCACCGTTGGCCGCGACCGTGCTCCTGGGGGCTTGCCTCCTGGCTCTTCGGGCGTGGGCGCGCGACCGGGAGATCGTGGCCCCGGTGCCGGTCGCCGCGCTGTTTCTATTGCTCTACTCCGTGGTTCTCGTCGGCATCGCGAGCTGGACTCCCGTGGCGCTCCTGTCGCGGGTTCGCTTCGGTGCGCCGGTTTGGCTGCCGTTCGTCATACTGCTGGTGATTGGCGCCTCGCACGTGGCACGCGCTTCGCGGCGTGCGCGGCCGGGGGTGCTCGCGGCGGCGGCGCTGGTCGCGGCGCTCGGGCTCGCGAACTCCGCCGTCGCGCTGTCGGGGTTCCGAAGCTCCGGCGTCCACGGACTGGGGCGAGCGCACTGGACCACTTCGGGTCTTCTCGATGCGTTGCGCCGCGACTACTCGGGCGCCGGTGTCGTGAGCAATCGGCCGCACGCGGTGTACCTCCACACTGCGATTCCCGCGGTCTACTCGCCGCGTCGCCACCGCTACCGGTCGGACGTTGCGAACCAAAGCGAACTCTCAGCGCTGCGCAACCGGGTCGCACGCGACGGCAGTGTCTCGCTGGCGTGGTTTGGCAAATATCTCGGGGGCTACGGCTTCTACTTGCCGCGGGAGTTGCTCGCTGAGGGATTCTGCGTGCGTGCCGTCGGGCGCTACAACGACGGTGTTTTGTTCCGCGTTTCCTCGGAGTCACCCTGCCCGTTGGGTTGAGGTGGCGGCTTCTCGGGTCCGCCGATCTGTAGATCGGCGAGAGCGCGAAGACTGGTCTCGTAGCGCTCAGGCTCCAGCAACTTCAGGCCGAGCGCGGCGTCGTCCGCCGCTGGTTCCAGGGCGTACGTTTCGACCCGGACGCCCGCGGGCGGGCGTTGACCGCTCCGCCGCACCAGGAAACGCCGCTTCTTGAAGACCAGGTCGAGGCCCCAGCCGTCGAGGAGTCTCGCCCGGGTTCGCACGCTGACATACGGCACGCGCAGCTCCGGGGCGAATGTGTAGTGGAGTCGCAGGGTCTGCCCCCCCTCGATGCGGGTGAGCGCCACCAGGGGCTGCAAGTCCGTGCTGAGGCGGATCACGTGGCGCAGCTCGGCTCGGCCCTCACCCCGTGCCTCCGCCTGGATTTCGACCTCGAGCCATTCGTGGGGTTCGACGGATGTGTCGACGATTCCTTGGACGATCTGCCACTCGGGTAGCGACACGTGGAAAATCGGGTTGTCCATGAGTGGGAGCGCGAGCGGTGCGCCTCCGGCAACGGGACGGCTGCGCGCGGCCATCGTGCGCACCTCGGCAAAGAGCTCGGGGTCGGGCTCGAGTTGGCTCAGGCCCTTCGCGAATAGTCGCCCGTCGTGGGCGGCGTAGCTGTCGCAGTGATGGCCCTCGAAGCTGCAGTAGGTCACGCGTCCGTCTTCACTGAGGGCGCCGATGCTGTGGTGGTTGATGTTCCCGAAGTAGATCGGCCGGGGCCGCTCGTCGGTTCGGAAGAGGCTCCGCCCGAACAGGTGCGTGCCGCGTTCGGCCAGGCCGAGGTGGTCGAGCACCGAAATCGCGACATCCGACTGGGCATAGGGCGTGCGCACGCGCAGGCGTTCCCGATCGGGCATCAGTGCCACCAGGAAGCCCCAGTTTCCGGTGAGCCGGCCGGCGAGGCCTTCTGCGGCGGAGCCCAGATCTCCGGCCGATTCATCTGAGGTGATGAGGATTAGCGTGTCGTCCCGGATACCTCGGCTTTCGAGTGCGCGGAAGAAGTCGCCGAGCGCCGTGTCGAGGTAGTCGAAGGCGGCGAGCACGGGTCTCTTGCCGCGCCGCTGAGACTCCGGGATGACGTAGGGGTGGTGGGTTCCCACCGTGAGAAGTGTCAGGAACCAGGGCTCGTCCTCGGCGTCGAGGGAGTCGATCATGCGCAGAGAGCCTTCGAGGAAGGCCTTGTCGTCGATGCCCCAGCGCGTGCGCAAGTAGTACCGCTCGAACCAGTCGTGTCCCTCGACCACCTCGAAGCCGATCTCGGGCATGAAGCGGTCCTTCAGCATGAAGGCCAAGGGCGCCGCTTGGAGGTAGACGGTGCTGTAGCCGGCGTCGGCGAGGATCTGGGGCAGGCATTGCTGCCAGCCCCGCGTCGTGGCGGCGGTCATTTTGGGAGTCCCGGCGACCAGGCGCGGGAGTTCCCCGCACAGAAGTGCGTACAGGCCGCGGTTTGTCCGGCGCTGGTGATTCACGAAGCTGGCGAAGCCCACGTTTTCGGTAAAGACCCGGTCGAGCTCGTGCATGGCATTGACCGGGCGGCGGCGGTGCACGGCGGCAGCGCTCGGCAGGTAGTTTCCCGATACACCTTCGAGGACAACGAGGAGGACGTTCGTCGCGCGGCGGCCGTTCGGGAATCGAGGGGGTGCGTCGAGGTCGGCAGCGAGCTCGGGTGCGAGGTCGAGCATCGCTGTCGGCGGATCTGCGAATTCTCCGTTTCCGCTCCACCCGTTGCGCGTCGTCAACCAGTTGACGTTGTGGGCGAGAGCGTTCACCTGGCGCCAGACTCCAATACGCGCGTCGTTCGACGTGGCCGTGAGCGCACCGATTCCGATCAGGCCGGCCACTCCACAGCCGAGAGCGCGGCGCCAGTTGCCACCGCGGAGCCCCAAGGCTGCCAGCGCCATTGAAACCGACAGGAGCGCCACCAGGGCCCAGGGGCGTGCGAGGGCCAGGACCGAACCGCCGAGAAAGACGGGGTCGGTGAGAAAGCGCGCGTCTAGCGGGGACGCGACCGAGCCCAGTGCCCCGATGGTCTCGTAGTTCGCGTAGTAAGCGATGGTGAGCGCGCCGACGAATGCTACTGCGAGCCAGCGTGCACCCCGTGCCAGTGGCCAGAGCACGGCCAGGAGAATCAGTCCGATGGCGAGGTCGCCGCCAAAGCCGCGCAGATCCCCCGCCGTCAGGGAGACGCCCTCCTCCCGGAGCGCGAGCGCGCGCAGTGCCCACGGTGCGAGCACGACCGCTGCGAGTGCCGCCGAGGGGCGCGCGAGGGCCGGGAGCGTCGCAGGCGGCCGCGCCATGGGAGCAAGCATAGGGCCGTCCGGTGCTAGTGTCCGGGTCCAGCGTGGACAGTCATATTCTCCCTACCGTCAACGCGGCGCTCAACTCCGTGGCGACTCTCCTGCTCGTCTTCGGCCGGCGCCTCGTGCGCAGCGGCCGCATCGACGCCCACCGCCGCGTCATGCTGAGCGCTTTTGCCGTGTCGAGCCTCTTCCTCGTCCTGTACGTGCTGCACAAGATCCTGCGGAGCTTCGAGCACACGCCCTTCCACGCCGAGGGCGCCGCGAAGGTCGTGTACCTCGTCCTGCTCTTCTCCCACGTGGTGTTGGCGGCGGCGGTCCCGGCGCTTGCCATCACCCTCATCGTGCTCGGGCTGCGCGGGAGGATTGCGCGCCACCGCCATTTGGCACGGGTCGCATGGCCGATCTGGCTCTACGTTTCGGTTACCGGTGTGGCGATCTACTTCATCCTCTACCCGTTCAACCCGGTTTCACTCTGAGAACAGTTGTTCGTTTCGGGCTCCGCGACGCTTCAACCCGGTTCTGCTCTGGGAACAGTTGTTCGTTTCGGGCTCCGCGACGCTTCAACCCGGTTCTGC
>PBYF01000008.1 GCA_002729515.1 Deltaproteobacteria bacterium | reverse complement strand
TACGCGCCCGAGAACGAGGCGGCGATTGCCAAGGGCGAACGGGTCTTCTATACACCGAGAAACGCGCGATATCTTGATACGGCGAGACAATTGATAGCAGAGTTACCTTCGAAATTGCGAGCCTACTTTCTTGGTCCCCTACTGTCAGAGGCGTCGATCCATGCAAACACAGCCGGAGTATTCAAAGGCTTCTATAAGAATCGGTCGAGCGGAATCGGTAAATACGGCGGCAGTAAAGGAGACGCTCTGGTCCGCATTCTCGGTAACATCACGTTGCCCTTTCCGGTCTTCAGCGATTTCGAGTGTGACATATCGGTTCATTGCCGTTCGGCAAATGATCTTGTTGGGAATCTTCCCCCGGTCGATTTAGCCTACCTCGATCCGCCATACAACAAGCATCCCTACGGCTCGAACTACTTCATGTTGAATCTATTGGTAGATTATTCCGAGCCTGGAGCCATTAGCCCGGTGTCGGGAATACCCGTCGACTGGAAGCGATCTGACTACAACAAGTCACGGCGAGCGTTTGGCGCCTTTGCCGATCTTATCGAACGTCTCGACGCCAAATTTGTTGTTGTTTCATTTAACTCCGAAGGGTTTTGCGCCAGAGCAGATATGGTGGGGTTGCTATCAAAGTTTGGTAAGGTCGATCTCTTCGAGACCGGGTACAACACCTTCCGGGGTAGCCGGAATTTGCGGAATCGAAATATTCACGTAACCGAATATTTGTTTTTGCTGGAGAAGCGGTAAATCAAAGCTAATTGCCCGTTTGACAAAAACAGGAGGACCTATGCTTTATAGTCTCGCACCCCTTGGAACTACCGAACTCGACGCCGTTCAGAAGCTGGAAAAACGGCTTGGTAAACGCGTTCTCGCCCTCAAGTCTGTCGATATCGAATTCGATGAGCTATCCGAAGATGAGATCGATGCGATCCAGAAACTCGAAATCGAGTTGGGGCTGGTGATTGTCGCGGTACGGTAGTCATGCACGACTCGTGTGATTGCGATGCCGAGCCATATGACCGTTTAGTAGAAAGTTCCCGCCTTGGTCGGATCCTGTAGTATCGCTCCGGGCGGATTTCTGTCGATCCAGCTCTGTATCGCCGTTACCAGCCTTTTTCTGACACCTCGCATCGTCGCATCGTTCCATAAGTTACGAGTCTCGAATGGATCGGCAACGAGATCGTAGAGCGATCCGTCCTGAGCGGTCTCCTCCGGTAGAGACCCATCGGTAAACCAGTTTAGATCTAGCCTGAACCCGATCGAGCGAACGGCGACCCGCATGATTCGCGGATCAAGTTCCGGCCAATCTTCGACCGGAGCGCGAATAACACCAAACGCCAGGGCGTCAGAATCCGATTGCGATAGCTTGTCTCCCACATCGGCCTTTGCCTTGGGCCGTAACGCCGGAGCAAAGAGGTCTCTGCCGCACCAGGTGTCGGGTATTCGATCTTCGAGACCCAGTAGCGTAAGTAATGTTTTTGCCGTATCGATGGTACCGCAAGGCGTCTCGACACTTACTCCCTCGGGTATCTTCCCGGGGTAGGACCAGACGAAGGGAACCCGCCAAACTTCCGAGTCAAACGTACCTTTCTCACCGCTTCCCCATTCGCCGAGGGATTTTCCATGATCCGTCGAGTAGAAGATGATCGTATTCTCACCCATTCCGGCGTCTTCGAGAGCGTCAAGGACCCGGCCGAGTTCGCAGCAATTCGAAAAGTGAGCAGAACGGATGGAAACTGCCCCTTGAAGACGGTTCGGCCGAAAAAGGAAGCGGGAATAATGGAGTGCTGGCTGCCCGAGTCCCTTAAACCCCCAATGTAGTCGGCAGGCGATCCTGGTAACCTGCTGCCGAAGATGGAAAAAGTCCGATAAATCATGGTCAGGATGGACTGCGAGACACGCGTCACCTGCAATCGGTCGGTGAGCATGCAACAGATGACAGGAAGAAGAACAACGGAATGGTCCAGCTATCCGCCGGGATCCTCAAGCTCAAGTCCCTGGAGCATAGTAATGAGTAGATGCTCCCAGCTTTCGTAGAAGAAATATTTCGTTAACGCTTGAACATCGTGGAAAAACGTCTTCCGGCTCGGAAGAGCTCCGCGGATCCGTATGTATCTCAGATCAAAGATCTGGGCAACGGTGTGGAACAGGTAGGAGAGCAGGTTCAGCGTCATCAAGAAGTTCGACAAGTGTTGCGTACCATGGCCGAAGTTATGTTCCAGGTGATAGCCCTTGGTCTTGAGAATGTTGTTATTCTCGTTCTCGATCTTCCACCGGCTTCTCCCATAGCTGATCAATTCACGAATATTCTCATCGGTGATGGTAATGTCGGTGACAAACGAGTGGCGCTTGATCACCGTGCCATCGGGATCTGAAATCGTGAGTTCCATCCAGTTCACCAAAAGTGCACGCTCACCGTCTTTTATCGGAATATCATTGCGATACCGGTATCGATAGATTCGCCGTTTCTTCCCGGTCCACTTGCGGTCGTAGGTTTCGTTCAGATCAGCCGGACTGAACTCATCGATCCATTCATACAAATACTTATGTGATGAGGTTTTACAGACATAGATGAAGCTGTAGCCAGAGGAAATGGTCTTGCGGCACACCGGATCTCTTGAGTACAGGTCATCGCCCAGGAGGACAACCGTGTAGTGCTCGCTCAGATAACGCCGGCCAATGGTTTCCATCCACCGTTTGGCGGCCTTGTTCTTCCGGGTAGAAGCAGGGGATTACTCCCCCGCCTCCCCCACAGACCCGTGCGAGCACGATTGATGCACACGGTTCCTCGAAATCATAGGTTCGCTACGCCCAGGTAACTACAATTCTTGGTTTTGGTAGTGGATACTTACTAAGCACTCGATCTCGCATTCTTGCCCAATTGAGCTTGTCTCGCCATGATCTTCTTCCCAGCCATTTCTGCCAGATACGTTCCACCTGATTGAGATAATTCTTGATGCTGACGTAGTTCCCGGTGATCCCGTAGTAGGCGTAGTGGCCGGCGACTTTCCGACATAACGCGGCATGCTGCTCAGAGAGCTTCATATGGCGATTTCTTCTGCACCATATGTTCATGACTTCCAATGCAATCCTCAGCCGTGCTTGATTGGTTTTGCGGGCGATAACCGGATTGCCCTTTCTTGACCGTTTCCAGAAGTGATTAAAGCTGAGGAATGTAAAAGTATCAGGCCTGGTTCCTCTTTTGTAATCACCGTCATTTCCTTGGGGCTTGACGAAGTTAACTAACTTCGTTTTCTTCGGGTGCAGCTCCAATCCATACTTTGCCAGTCGTTTTGGAAGTACTTCCAGTACACGCACAGCGTCAGCTTTGTTTTCAAAGCACAGCATCACGTCGTCGGCGAATCGCACTTCGAATGCTTTTCCTTGTAGTCGCGGGAGGACAACTTCGTGGAACCATTTGTCCATAACTTCATGGAGAAAGATGTTGCTGAGTATCGGTGAGACCACCCCGCCTTGAGGTACGCCTCGATCGTGAAACGCCAATTCTCCGTCTTCCATTATTCCCGCGTTCATCCATTTCCCTATCAACCGAATGAGCACACCGTCGCGTACCCTTAGCTTGAGAATGTCACTCAGATAACTCCATTTGATACTGTCGAAATATTTTCGGATGTCAACGTCGATGATCCAGCCCCCGTTCATACCCATGAGCCCTTTCCACAGCGAGTTCAGTGCCATATGTTGCGATCGATTCGGCCTGAACGCGTACGAGCAGTCATGGAAATCTGCCTCGTATATTGGTTCGATAAGCCAGCTCACCGCTTTCTGAAGCACTTTGTCAGAAAACGTGGGAATCCCGAGAGGACGCTCTTCCTTGCTTCCGGGCTTTGGGATGTACGCTCTGCGCACCGGCGGTGCTTTGTACTTTCCCGATTTGGCCAATTCCAATAGGCTTTCAAGGTTTCCCTTTAGTTCCACTTGAAACTCCTCAGCCGTTTGCCCATCAACTCCTACCGCACCATCTTTCCGCGTTTCCTTGTACGCTTCGTACATCCACTCCGAGTCCAAATGATGGCTCAAAGATGTGAAGCTTACCTGCGGCATTCTTTCAGCATTTTGCGCTATCTGCTGCATTTTCGTTGACACCGTGTCGAGTGTATCCATTGTTACCTCCTGTGTTTCAACACAACAGCTCTACGATCCCGGCATACCCCCTTTCCTCCGCAGGGTCCCTCGGGATGGTTCCCCTGCATCATTGGTACTATGAGGATGCTAAGACTTCTCACTCGCCATCCTTCTGCTTTGAGTACAGTCAGAAGTACCGCCCTACCGGAGTTACCATTCGTTATAGCCGTGGCTATCTCCTTTCGGAATAAATCCGTCATCCCAAAAGGCCAGGGCCTGATTTGTATACCGCATTGCACACCTGTGGCGGTTCTTTTCATAAGGCGGAGCTATGAGATCTCCCAGGTTCCTGATCAACCCTCGTCCGTATCTGCCCTGCTCGTAGACCCCGGCCGGATTGTTCCCCCAGACCATACTGAGGTTCAATGCTGCTCCTGCTATTGCGACGACAAAAGCTCCAGCGTTGGACAATTTCGAGGCTCTGTCACACGGCTTCTACAGTCGCTGCCTACGCTTCGCGATTCGGTCGCCCTACACGCGCAAGACTTGCTTCCGACTGGTGGTCAGCCTCTATCGGGTGAGATTGGTTACTCACCGGGTTGAACTCGAGAATTTCATATGTTTCAAAGAACATTATTCCAACTCGTCAGGCTTAGCCTGGCGCGACGCTGTCCTGTTTCTTCTCGGCCGTATCACCCTTGTCGTATTCAAGAAACTCGCTCATCAACGGAATGACCATCCCGTTGTCGAGAACCAGATTGAGCTCAACCACATACACGTAGTATTGCTTCTTTTTCTCTTCCCCGGCGCCAACCTTTCGTTCCAGACACTCCTCACTCCACACAACGTTGCGAATCATTTTCTGCGTTCCGTCAAAGGCTATCGGATAGCATCCGTTAATCAAGTAGCGTTGAAGCTTTTTCGTGCGCATCAACTGTTGCACAAGCTTGATTTGTATCGCCTCAATCTGCTCAATATCTATTCTATCCAGCAGACGCATCAGAGTATCCTGGTGGGGCAGATCCGCAAGCTCGGGAAACAGCAGTCGCAGGTTCTCCTTGAACATCGGCCGAGTCATCTCGCGATTCGCTTCTCGCCGGGAGCTCATCTGCAACACAAAGCTCAGAATCCCGTAGATCATCACGCAGGTCAGTTGATGCTTGATCCTCCTGGGGTTTCGAGGGTCGGGGATTGCCCGTAATCGTCGCAGCAGCACAGGAAGTTTTCTCCGCAGGATTTTCACCTGCCCGGTAACCGCCTCCAGCCGCTCCTGTTTCTCCTCCTCTACAGTTTCGTAGTCACTGATCCGATTCGGCAATGTGGCAGTTGCTATAGGCTCTAATTCCTGCACTTTCTTTCGTTCTCGAAGCTTCTTCCGGATTTTCCTCAGTTCTTTCCTGGATACATCGATCTGCCCTCGTTGCCGGCAGCTGCTCATTCCTGCACCCCTCCGGTCAACTGCTCAGAACATAACGCCTGGCGAAACTCCCCCGCCAGCGGCTTCATGAAGATCTTCTTCGGTGTTGTCTGATAGCGCTCCCCTTTCCGAACCAGCCCCCCGCCGGTGCTCATCCCCACATACTCCCATCCGGCAGCCTTGTAGGAGCTTCCCTCATGATGCTCCGGGTCAACAAAAGTCTCCATTAACACCGGACGATACTTCCATCGCTTCTGCCACTGCTCCTCTATCTCTCTGGCAATCTTCCCCAGCACGTGACTGGACAGATTCCTCACCGCAATCCACGGAAAGATAAGATGACGGGAGAGGTTGATCACCCACGCTAGGTTGCTCAGCCTCTGCTGCTCATTCCACCCTATCCATCTATCCCGTGCTCCCAGCGACTTCGCCGCTCCGCTGAATAGCAGGCAGCCCAGTCTGCCCTCCTCACACGTAATGAAGTATCGTAGCCGATACCCAAACGGGTTCTTGTAGCCAAGCGGATGGTAGCGATGTATATATTCGTTCCAGAGCTTCTTCTCTTCCCGATTCACCACCACCTCGAGTTTCACCTCCTCCAGATCGCCTACCGTTCCTTCTATCTTTGACCCGGGATCAGTCCTACTACCAATGATTATCTCCTCATTGCGGGTGAATTGCTTACGCCGCCGTGCTCTTTGTCGCTTCGTCAGCTCCAGCACCCCTTCGCTCTCCAGCTTGTTCAGCAGCTTCAGACATGCATCTACCTTCAATCCACCTCCGGCTGTATACCACTCAAGATGCTCACAGATCGTCGCCGCCAACTCATTCACCGCCAAACCGGGCAACAACTCAACCGTCTCGCGTATCTGCACAACTTCCTCGGCGCTGATATTCCGCCCGCATTGCATAATCCCTTCCCGAGTGCTCTCGCTCATCTTTCGATCCCTCCCATAGCATCAGGTTTCAACACAACCCCGACGCTATACTACGGAGGCCGGCACACGATGTCTACCCCCTCGGGGCGCCATACCGGCATCGAAAGTGAGAAATCCTTCGTGAGCGAATTATTCTTGATAAGCAGGAAAGGCTCAGGTCCTGAAGCAAACGGTGGCGGCGCTTGTCGCCACTTAACCCATTCTACCCTATCAGAGGCCCTGCATCGGGTCTATACCCGTTTACGCGAAAAACTTTTTTTTCCGTTCCCGCAACCCCTTCCCATTACAACATTTACTAATCATGCGTCAGCGCTGGCGTTTTATGGTACGTATTTTGAAAACTATAACCTTCGACAAAGGATTCTTGAGCTATCCTGGGATAGAGATTCTCTGATGCGAACAACAGTGGATCTCTCGGATCGCACGCCGCTGTGCGGGAACTACGAATCGAGATACTCAAATACCTCAAATACCCCCTCGAAAAACACGAGGCCGGAATCTGCTATCAAAATGGAAGCATAATTTATGTGTGGCTCTGCGGCCACTTTGGACAATCACTAGACGCCTTCTCGTCGCTACGTTCCTGCGATAGCGCAGGTGATACGCTTTGTAATGAGATCTTGAAGGACTCTCTGCATTCGATATGCATTGGTCAGCGGTCTTCACCGTCCGTGGTGACAAGACCCGGATTATCTCTGTCCAGAGCTCGCCTGCGAAGGAGGTCGAAAGAAGTGACGAGTTTGACAAGAAGTTTGACAATGGCGAAGACGTCTCAAAGTACCTGGACTTCTCCAAGGCCAATCGCCCCGGCCGAGAGCAGAAGCGTGTCAACGTGGATTTTCCCGTCTGGATGATTCAATCGCTTGATCGTGAAGCCAGACGTCTCGGCGTTCCGCGGCAGTCCGTCATCAAGGTGTGGATTGCAGAGCGACTTGAAAAGCCACACCCCTGACATAAAATATTATTCGAGACACGTAGTGGTAAGGGACGCGACAGTTGCTGCTATCGGCGGTCGCCTGGCCGGATTGAGGGAATGACCTGGAACTTCGCCGGTATGATGTCGAGCTTCCGGCTTT
>PBYF01000007.1 GCA_002729515.1 Deltaproteobacteria bacterium | reverse complement strand
ATTCATCGGGCTGCAGACCGGGGTTGATGACCAGGCCGGCCGTATGATCGGCTCCCATCGGGCTCGTCGCGTAGGTGATCCCCGTAGCCTTGAGGGGCCTTGGATCCCAGGCGGGAATCGCCTGGCCCCGCACGGTCGGAACCCGGTGGTGCTTCTGGCGCTTGCCGGTGGCGACGGCCCCGTTCCCGATGGTCCGGCCGACGTCGCTCCCCTCGGCGATCTCGCGCATCAGGTGCTTTGCCCCCTCCGCATCGCCGAACTCCATGGCTCCGGAGTCCATGTAGACACCGATCGCCGCACCGGTCTCGATGGTGTCGAGCCCGATGTCGTCGCACAGGCGATCGAGGTCGGCGACGTCCTCCCAGCTCGCGAGCCCGCAGTTCGAGCCGAGCAACGTGAGCGTCTCGAACTCGAGTGCGGACGTCTTGTAATTGCCGTCCTCGTCGTGCACGACGTTGCTGCACTTCACGATGCAACCCGTCTGGCAGTTGTGCATTCCGCCACCGCGCGTCTCGAAGCTCTCGATGATCCGGTGGCCGTCGAGCGTCTCGGCGTCGGGCGACTGCCCCTCGATGCGGTTCTTGTAGGGGAAGGTGTTGAGGATCTGGGCCATTCCCACGGAGGTGCTCGTGCCGTGCTGCATCGGCCGCGGGCCCTCCAGGTAGGCCTTGGAGGTCGTCCTGGTCGCCGCTATGAACGCCTCGCGGTCGGCCGGCGCGCGCGCGGGCTTCTTCGCCGCGTCCACGGACACGTACTTCAGGCACTTGCTCCCCATCACCGCGCCGAGCCCGCCCCGCCCCGCGTGGCGCACGGGGTGGCGCTCCTTTTCCTGGTCGGTGCACGCCACCGAAGCGCCCAAGAGCTCGAGTTCACCGGCGGGGCCAATCGAGATGAACGAAGCCGTCGCGCTGTAGGTCTTCGCCAGCTCGCCGATCAGTGCGTAGTTCCACAAGCCCTTGTACTCGGTCGCGTCCTTGAGCGTGGCGCCTTCCTCGGTGACGTCGAGCGCCCAGCGCTTGTCGCGGTCGCCGGGCTGGCCCTTTACGATGATGGCCCGGTAGCCGAGCTTCATCAGGTCCTGGCCCGGGTTGCCCCCGGCGTTGGCTTCCTTGATGCCGCCGGTCAGCGGGCTCTTTCCCCCGATCGAGATGCGCCCGGAAGTGGGCGCCGAGGTGCCGGCGAGCGCACCCGGTGCCACGACCAGCACGTTGTCCGGGCCGAGGGGGTCGCAGGTGGCGTCGCACTCGGCGAGGAGGATCTTGGCCGAGAGGGCGCGGCCGCCGAGCAGGTGCCATTCTTCGGGGAAGGGGTCGATCGAAACGCTCTGGTCGGTCATGTCGACCCGGATGATGCGGCCTTCGCTCATGGGGAATCCTCCTGGTTGCGCGCTTCAGCGCGTGCGAATCACCTGTCCTGTTCGGGCTTCCGTCAGCTCGTCCCGGTCGACGCTGACGGTACCGTTCACGATCACTTTTTCGATGCCCTGCGCGCGGGTCACGAGCCGGGATCCTCCGCCGGGGGGATCGCTCTCGAAGAGCCGGAAGTCCATCGGCGTGGGCCGCCCGCCGCGTCCACGGCGCAGAAGCGCACCGCCGAGTGCCCGGCCAGGCCGCCGGCGTTCGGGGCCGGCTCGATCGCGTCGCGCAGGATCGTATAGCCCTGGGCCCGGATTTCTTCCAGCCGCTTTCCGATCGTGTCCATGGCGCCGGTCATTCTATCACCGGTCGGGGACGCTTTGCGTGGCGGCCCGTCCCTGCTCGGCCGTGGGCTGGGCCCGGGCGAGTTCGAGGTTCAAGACCTCGGGGGCAAGCAGCGGGTCTGTGCCGATCTCGTCGAGGCCGGCGAAGCCCACGGCACCCTCGCCGGGCAGCAGCCGCTTCGCGGTGCACTCGGTCATGGGGTCTCCCTCGGGCTCGGGCCGGAAGCCGCAGGTCTGGAGCACCGGAATGCGATCGCCGGGAATTTCCCGCAGTACGTCGACGGCCGGGTTCCCGGGTTGGCGTTTCCAGCGCCGGGTGTCGAGCAGGATACCCGCGTTGTCTCGTTCCGCCTCGTTCACGATGGGCCAGGCCGTTGCGAGATCGGGGATTCTCGTCCATGGCAGGAACTCGATGCTGGGTCGCAAGCCGCGTCTGGAGGCGGTGTTACCCACCGCGCGGTAGCGCGCGCTGAAGGCGCTGCAAGCCGCGTCTGGAGGCGGTGTTACCCACCGCGCGGTAGCGCGCGCTGAAGGCGCTGTGAGCGGTGCAGGACCGAAGCGGCGCGCCGCGCTAGCCGGGGTTGTCGACGCTCAGGGCTTCTCCTACCCGGGTGTCGTCGCGCACCAGGGCGAGCACCGCGTCGGCGATGTCTTCCGGGCGCAACAGCTCGACGGAGTCGTACATGGGTCGCAGCCAGTCGGCGACGTCTCCGTCGCCGCTCTCGTGCACCATATCGGTTTCGACGAGGCCCGGGCACACGCAGTTCACCCGCACGCCGTGGCTCTCGTGGAGCGGAATGCAGGACTTCGTGAACTGCACGATGCCGGCCTTCGTGCCCGCATAGACGGCCTGGGGCGGTACCGGGGTGTACGCGGCCCCCGAAGCCGTGTGGACGATCGCGCCGCCACCGCCGCGTTTCATCACCGGAAGCGCGAGCTGTGTTCCGAGCACGACACCGCGCAGGTTGATGTCGACGATCGCGGCGGTGCGCTCCGGCGCGATGTCCGGCCAGTCCGGCGGGCCCTCGCCGAGGCCCGCGTTGTTGTGCAGTACGTCGATGCGTCCGAACGTCGCGTCGACCTCCGCGATCATCGCGCGCAGCGCCCCGAGGCTCCCGACGTCGGCGACGAGGGGCAGTGCCTCCGCCCCGGCCCCGCGCACGAGTTCGGCGGTTTCCGCCAGCTCCGGCTCTTTCAGGTCCACGATCGCTACGCCGCGCGCGCCGGCCTGCGCCAGTGCCACTGCAGTCGCACGCCCGATGCCGCGCGCGGCTCCCGTCACGATCGCCACCGTGCCTTGAAGTTCCATCCATGCCTCCGGCGTGAACGCGGCCGATTCTACCGCGCTCGCTGCTCCGGCGGCGGTGTATGCTGCCGCCGTGACGTCGACGGCACTCTCCCACGTCCGGATCTGCGACTTCACGGGCCAGCTTGCGGGTGCCGGTGCGACCAAGTGGCTTTCGGCCTTTGGCGCCGAGGTGATCCGCATCGAAGACCCGGTGCGTCGGGGCACGTGGGACATCCTGCGCATGATGCCGCCCTTTGTCGATGAGCGGCGCGGTCCGGACTTCGGCGGCGGCTTCAACAACCACAACGTCGAGAAGCTCGGCGTGGCGTTGAATCTCCGCACCGAAAAGGGCAAGGAGATCCTGGCAGAGATCGTGAAGCGCTCGGACGTCGTGAGCGAGAACTTCGCCTTCGGCGTGATGGAGCGCCTGGGGTTCGGCTACGAGCGGCTGAAGGAGTTGAAGCCGGACATCATCTACGTCTCGAATTGCGGCTTTGGACACACGGGGCCCTACCAGGAGTTCAAGACCTGGGGCCCGATCGTGCAGGCCATGTGCGGGCTCACATTCACTTCGGGCCTGCCGGATCTGCCACCCGCGGGGTGGGGCTACTCGTACATGGACCACACCGGCGGCTACACCATGGCGATCGCCATTTTGTTGGCGTTGGTCCACAAGTCGCGCACCGGCGAGGGCCAGTGGGTGGACATGTCCTGCACCGAGGCCGGGGCAGCACTCAACGGCCCCGCGACGCTCGACTACACCGTCAACGGGCGGCCGATGCGCCGCGAGGGACAGCCCCACAGCAACCGCAACACCTCGCCGCCAATGGCGCCGCACGGGATCTACCCGGCCCGGGGCGAGGACCGCTGGCTCGCCGTGGCCTGCCGCAGCGATGCCGATTGGCGCGGTCTCGCCGCCACTGTCGATCTCGACTGGGCCCGGGAGCCCCGCTTCGCCGGTCTCGACGGAAGGCTTGCCGCCCAGGACGAGCTCGACGCGTTGCTTTCGGCGTGGACCCGCGAGCGCGACGATTTCGGGACAGCCGCCGCGCTCCAGGCCGCCGGCGTACCGGCTGCCGCCCTGCAGCGCCCGGCCGAGCGCATCGACGGAGACCCGGACACCGCCGCGTTCGGTCTCTGGCCCACAGTGACGCACGCAAAGATGGGGAAGGTCCGTGTCGATGGGATGCCCGTGCATTTCTCGGAGACCGACTGGGAGATCCGGCGGGGCGGCCCCTGCTGCGGCGAGCACACCGACCGGGTGTTGACCGAATTGCTGGGAATGAAAAGCGACGACCTNGCTCGGCTTCACGAAGAGGGTGTGTTGTGAGCGGCGCGCTCGAGGGTCTGCGCGTCGTCGAGCTGACGAGCGAAATGGGGGCCTACGCCGGGAAGCTGCTGGCGGATATGGGTGCCGACGTGATCCTGGTCGAGCCGCCCGAGGGCGACCCCGCGCGCAGCTACCCGCCCTTCCTGGACGACGAGCCCGGACCGGACCGGAGCCTTTTCTGGTGGAGCACGCAGACGAGCAAGCGCGGCGTCACGCTCGACCTCGAGACGGCGGCCGGACACGACGCCTTCGCCAAGCTCGTCGACAGCGCCGACGTCCTGCTCGAGTGCGAGCCCCCGGGCCGGCTGGCCGCGCTGGGTCTCGACTACCCGGACTGGAAGCAGCGCCGCCCGGAACTCGTGATGGTTTCGGTCACGCCCTTTGGGCGCGGGGGAGCACGCCGGGATGAACTGGCCACGGACCTCACGTTGCTCGCTTCGGGCGGCCCCGCCTGGAGCTGTGGCTACGACGACCACTCGCTCCCGCCCGTTCGCGGGGGCGGCAACCAGGCCTACAATACGGCCTGTCATTACGCCGTGCTGTCGGTGTTGACGGCGCTCCTTCAACGCGACGTGTCGGGCCGCGGCCAGCACGTCGACGTCAATGCCTACGCGGCCTGCAACGTCACGACCGAGATGGCTTCCTACCACTGGCTGGTGCAGCGCGGAACCGTGCAGCGCCAGACGGGCCGCCACGCCATGGAGCAGCCCACCATGGAGACGCAGATGCGCTGTGGCGACGGCCGTTATGTGACGACCGGAGTTCCACCGCGGCGGCCGAGTGAGTTTCGCTGGCTCCTCGACTGGCTCGTCGAACTCGGCCTGAAGGACGAACTCCCCGAGGCGGTCTTTCTCGAACGGGGCGCCGAACGCGAGTCCGAGATCGACCTCTCGAAGATTGGCGAGGACGATGAGACCACCGTTCTTTTCGGTGCGGGGCGCGAGGCGATGAACCTGGTGGCTTCGCGGATCCCCGCCTACGACTTCTTCCTCGGCGGGCAGAGGGCGGGTCTGTCCGTCGGCATCGTCTACGCGCCCGAGGAAGTCATGGAGGACCCGCACTTCGTGGCGCGTGGCTTTCCGGTCGAGGTCGAGCACCCGGAGCACGGCCGCCGCTTCACCTATCCCGGTGCCCCGTACCAATTCGAGAAAACCCCCTGGCGGATCTCGCGCCGCGCGCCGCGGCTCGGAGAGCACAACGACGAGGTTTTCGGGGAGCTCGGGCTCTCGAGCGCAGCAGTGACGGGCTAGGCTCGTTCCTATGCGCGCGACTCGGATGATGCTTCACGCGAGTCACGGTCCCTGGGGCGATAGCTCCCGCCACCTTTCTACCGGGGAAATAGAGCGCGGGCTCGAGAAGCTCGCACCGCCCGCGGGTAGCGGGACGCTCGCGTTGATCGTCTCTCGTGGCGACGACGGAGAGCGGGCGACGCCGGACTCGGTGCGCCTGACCTGCGAGGAGGGCGTCCCGGGCGATGCGTGGCTGCGCGACGCGCCAGACAAGCCCGACGCGCAGATCACCATGATGCGCGCTGATTTCGGAATGCTCGTCGCGAACGGTCAGCCGCTTACCCTGTTTGGCGACAACTTGATCGTAGATCTCGACCTCTCCGTCGAAAACCTTCCGGCGGGGTCTCGCATCCAGCTCGGCGGAGCGCTTCTCGAGGTGACGCCCGAGCCCCACACGGGCTGCATGAAGTACCGGCAGCGCTTCGGCAAGGAGGCGCTCAAGATCACCAGGGCTCCCGGTCACCGGGATCAGCGGCTGCGCGGGATCTACGTGAAGGTGGCCTCGCCGGGAGAGGTCTCGGTGGGAGACGTCCTCGAAGTGGTGAGCCGCGGCGCCTAGCTGGGCCGGAACCGGACCAGCGTCACGTCGTCGAAGTCCTCGTAGTCGGCGGCGACCTGCATGCCGACGGCGACGTCTTCGGGTGCGCAATCGACGACGTTGGCCGTCATGCGCGGGCCCTCTTCGAGTTCGATCACGCCGATCACCAGGGGGATTCGCGACGCCTGGGCGGGATCGTGGCCGACGCGGTCCACGGTGAAGGCGTGCACCTCGCCGCGGCCGGACGCTTCTTCCCAGCTCCAGTCGGTGCCGAGACAGCGGGGACAATGGGTGCGCGGGTAGTAGAAGAAGCCGTCGCGCGGGCAGCGCTGCAATAGCAGCCGGTGTTCGCGGGCGGCGTCGAAGAACGGCTGGCTCGCGGGNGTGGGGCTCGGCAGCGGGCGGCCGTCGGGGGCATTTCGCATGCTCAGGCGCCCTCGAGGACGAGGCCCACGTGAGACGCCATCAGGCCGCCGGGCGCCGTCACGTAGGCCAGCTCGGCTCTGGGCAGCTGCCGGTCGCCGGCGCGCCCCTGGAGCTGCGTCACGCTGTCGATGACGTGCGACATCCCGCCCGCGAGTCCGCCCTGGCCCATGCCGAGCTGCCCGCCGTGGGTGTTGAGGGGCCAGTCGCCGCCGTCATAGCGCAGGTCGTGCTCGTCGATGAAGCGGCCGCCCTCACCCTTCTTGCAGAACCCGGCGTCTTCGATCGTGAGCAGGATCGTGATGGTGTAGCAGTCGTAGAGCGAGGCGATGTCGACTCCGTCGCGGCTGGCACCGGCCATCGCGAACGCCCGCTCGGCCGCGATCCGGCCCGGCGTGTCGACCAGGTTCGGCATGTAGGTCACCGTCTTGTGTGTCACGTGTTCGCCGAAGCCGGAAACGATGACCGGGCGGTGCGGCCCTCGCTTGGCGCGCTCCACTGAGGTGACGAGCACAGCGGCTCCGCCGAAACACGGCATCACCATCTCGTAGAGATGGATCGGGTCGGCAATGAGCGGCGAGTTGAGTACATCCTCGATCGAGACGGGCTTGTCGCGGAAGATCGCCTTCGGGTTCTTCTGCGCGTTGTAACGCTCGTGGACCACGACCTTCGCCAGTGTTTCGGGAGATACACCGTATTCAGCCATGTAGCGGCTCGCCACCATGGCAAAGCCGGGCGTCGCAGCCACCAGTCCGGACGGAATGTCGAACTGTTCCTGCGGCGACCCCCAGGCGTCGCCGCCCAGGTACACGGGCAGCTGCATCTTCTCCTTGCCGGGTCCGGTCTGGGGCGGCGGAGGCACCGACGGCGCGAGCACCAGCACCGTGTCGCAGGCGCCGACTTCGATGGCAGCGGCGGCACGCCACACCATGCCGCCGCAGGTCGCGCCGCCGATATCGACCANCTCGTTGAAGCTCGAATGCACGCCGAGGTATTCGGCCAGCGCGAGCGGCGCGAACAGGGGCGATTCCTGGAGGCCCCCCGTGACGAGGCCGTTCACCTCGTCCTTGTCGACCTGGGCGTCGGCCAGCACCTCGGCGGCGAGCTGGGCGCAGGCCTCGAGTCCGAACATCGGCTCATCCCAGCGGCGCCGGGGCGCCCACTCGGTGAAGCCTGCGATTGCGGCGGCGCTCTTTCCCATGGNTCCAGTCTAACCGCTGAAGCTCTGGAATTTCGAGCTTCGAGGTCACCCGTTCGATGGCGCTGCCCATCGAGAGGCCCCGGGTTCCCGCGGCGCGCTTTCGCTATAGGCTCGGCCCGCTGCTCGCGAGCTTCATCGGCGGGCACGTCGGCGGGCTGGTCGGTTTCGCGATGCGGAGCCTGCGCCCGGAGAGTTTCGGCCGGCGCGTCGCCCTGCGCCCCCGAACAGTTTCGAGCGGGTCACGCCGCGATCCCTCCAGCGTGTAGAATGTCTGACTGTGAAAGTTCTAGTCATGGGCGGCACGATGTTCAACGGCCTCACGCTGGTGCGCGAGCTGTGCAAACACGGCCACGATGTGACGGTGCTAAACCGCGGGAAAACGGAGGCGATCCTGCCGCGCGGTGTGCAGCGTCTTTTTGCCGACCGGACCGACGAGGGGGCCCTGCGCCAGACGCTCGGCGGTCTGGAGTTCGACTGCGTCTTCGACGTGAGCGCCTACCGGCCCGAGGACGTGCGGCTCATGACGGAGATCTTTCGGGGCCGGACGGGTCACTACGTCTTCATCAGCTCGACTGTGATCTACGCCGCCTCCGACCTGTTGCCCATCCACGAGGGCTTCCCCCTCGACCGGGGTGAGTCTCAGAACGAGTACGGCAGCAACAAGATCGCCTGCGAGGATTTCCTCTTCGGACAGCACCGTGAGCACGGCTTTCCCGCCACGGTCGTGGCGCTGTCGATGGTCTTCGGCCCGAACAACATCCTTCCCGACCGGGAACAGCGCATGTTCATGCGGCTGCTGCGCGGACGGAAGATCCTGATTCCCGGAGANGGCACCACGCTCGGCCAGGTCGGGCATGTCGAAGACCAGGCCCGGGCGCTGCGCATGGTCATGGGCCAGCCAGTGACTTTCGGCAAGCGTTACAATCTGACCGGCGCCGACTGCTTCACTTCCGAGGGATACGTGGATGTCTTTTCGGAGGTGCTCGGAGTCTCGGCCGAGAAGGTCTTCGTCGATCCGGGCCTCATGGACGATCTCTTCGACGGCCGGATTCCGTTGGCTCCCGCGAAGCCCGATGCGCGGATCGACGTTCGCACCGCGACTTCCGAGAGTCAACTCGCCGTCGCCCGTTTCATGCTCGCGTTTCTCGTGCAACGCCTCGCACCGAACATCCATCGCTGGAATAGCAACGTCGTATTCGGTATCGACCGGCTGCGTCGCGACGTGGGTTGGGAACCCGAGTTCACGTTTCCCGCGGCCGTCGAGCAGACCTGGGACTGGTTTCGGCGCGAAGGTCTCGACGAGAGGGATATCGATTTCGAGTGGGAGGACGAGTTGTTGCGTCAGGTCGAAGCGCGTGGTTGAGCCGGCGCAGTTCTGGGGAAGCAGGGGCGAACGCGACATCCGGTGAGAGAACGGATCGAGGCGGCGTTTGCATCGTGGGGCGCGGCGGTCTGGCGCTGGCACTGGCTGGTGATCGTCGCGATGGTGGGTCTGACGCTGGCGCTGGGAACGCGCCTTCCCGAGGTAGAGACTGATACTTCTACCGAGGCCTTCCTGCGAAGCGACGATCCGGTGAAGGTTGCCTACGACGAGTTGCGCGACCAGTTCGGTCGCGATCAGCTCGTGATCATCGCGATCGAGCCTCCAGATGTCTTTGATCTGAGTTTTCTCGAGTGGCTGCAGGACCTGCACGAAGATCTCGAGGCGAGTATTCCCCACCTCGAGGAAGTGACGAGCCTCATCAACGTTCGGTCGACGCGGGGAGTGGGCGACGAGTTGATCGTCGAGGACCTGCTCGAGGAGATGCCTTCGACGCCGGATGAACTCGAGGCGCTGCGTGTGCGCGTGATGAGCACGCCACTCTACCGCGACGGGGTCATCTCCGCGGACGGTCGAATCGCGAATATCTTCGTGGAGACGGACGCGTACTCTTCGATCGGGGCCGGCGAAGAGGAGTTCGGAGGCTTCGAGGAAGATGCGATCGGTCGGTCCGAGGACGACCGCCCGTTCATCACGGGGGCCGAGAACGACGCGATCGTTTTTGCGGTGAAAGAGGTCGTCGAGCGCCACCGGTCACCAGATTTCACGGTTCGGGTGGCCGGTAGCGTGCTTCTCACCCACGAACTCACCCTGGCGATGAGCCGCGAAATGCCGCGCTTTTTCGGCGTGTCTCTCGTCGTGGTGGGCGGGCTGCTCTTGTTGCTCCTGCGACGCGTCGCGCCGGTTCTGATTGCCCTGGTCGTGGTCGTGCTCGCAGTCGTTTCCACGGTCGGCACCGCAGAGCTGCTGGGATACAGCCTCACGCTCTCGGGCCAGATCCTTCCATCTTTCATGCTGGCGCTCGGGGTGGGCTACTCGGTGCACTTGTTGGTGATCTTCATCCAGCAACTCGATGCCCAGGGTGACCGCCGCGAGGCGTTGTTGAGTGCACTTGCACACTCGGGCTATCCGATCTTGCTGACCGGTCTCACCACCGCGGCCGGCATGCTCTCTTTTCTCGCCGCAAAGATGGCCCCACTGAACGATTTCGGTGTCATCGCCACCCTGGGTGTGGGGATGACCCTGCTCTACACGCTGGTGCTGCTGCCGGCGCTGCTCGCCGCGCTTCCCCTCAGGCCGCACTCCGAGCGTGCGGGTGCCGCCGCGGAGAATCGTTTGCTTGCGGCGTGCGGGATGATGGCGGCGCGTCATCCGAAGCCCGTCGTGGCGGTGACCCTCGTTCTCGCAGTCGTGTCCATCGGGGCCGCCACCCAGGTCCGCTTCTCGAGCGATCCGATGTCCTACCTGCCGCCCGAGCACCCCTACCGCCAGGCGATGGACTACATCGACGAGCGCGACGGCGGGACCTTTACGCTCGACGTCGTGGTGGACACGCGACGAGAAAATGGTCTCCACGATCCGGACGTCTTGAACCGCATGGAGGAGATGCGCGGGCGCGTTTCGGATTACCGGGAAGAGGGCCTCGTCGTGCGGCGCACGACGTCGCTGCTCGATGTGGTGAAGGAAACCCACCAGGCCCTGAACGAGAACAGGCCGCAGTTCTACGCCGTACCCCAGGACCAGAGGCTCCTGGCCCAGGAGCTGCTCCTCTTCGAGAACAGCGGCAGCGACGATCTGGAAAAGCTCGTGGACCCGCAATTCCAAAAGGCCCGATTCACGATCCGGACTCTGTGGGCGGACGGCTACGAGACCATCGGATTGGTCGACCGCGCGACACGCGAGTTCCGCGAGATTTTCGGTGATGCAGCGGATCTGACCGTCACCGGCATGTCTGCCGTGGTGACGCGCAGCGTGGGTGCCGTCGTCGAGAGCATGGCGCGAAGCTATGGGCTGGCGCTTCTGTTGATCACACCGCTGATGGCGCTCCTGATCGGGAGCCTGCGNGCCGGGCTCGTGTCCATGGTGCCGAACCTGCTCCCCATCGTGATGACGTTGGCCCTGATGACCATTACGGGCATCACCCTCGACATGTTCACGCTCATGGTCGGCTGCATCGCCATCGGTCTCGCCGTGGACGACACGATCCACCTGATCGCGGGTTTTCGCCGCTATCTGGCTCAGACGGGTGATCCGGTGCGCGCGGTCGAACGGGCCCTCCAGACCACAGGACGCGCCCTGCTCTTCACTTCGGTGGTCTTGACGAGCGGCTTCCTGGTCTTCCTGCTCTCGTCCATGAGCAACCTGCGGGACTTCGGGTTGCTCACCGCATTTGCGATCGCGATGGCGTTTCTGCTCGATGTGACTTCCACACCGGCGCTGCTTGTCCTCGTCACCCGGCGGCGCATGGCAAAGGAGGGGTGATGGGAATCGAGACGATCGAAGGATTCCGGGTGGAGCGCGAAGGCGGGGTCGCCTTCGTCGGCATCGATTTCCCACCGCTGAACCTGATGGGCAGTGAGATGTTCGTCGCGTTCGACGCCTTGGCCCGCGAAGCCGCGAACGACGCTTCGCTGCGGGTGATCGTGCTGCGCAGCGTCGATCCCGAATTTTTCGTGGCCCACGGAGACCTGGAGGCGATTCTCGGCATTCCAGAGACCGACGGGCCGGCCGAGAGCCACGCCCCGGACTTCGTGCACGCCGTGCTCGACCGCTTGCGCACGCTGCCCCAGGTGACGATCGCCCAGGTCGAGGGCTACTGCCGCGGCGGCGGCAGCGAACTCGCCCTGGCCTGCGACATGCGCTTCGCCGCGCGGGGCAAGGCCGTCTTCGGACAGCCCGAAGTGGCTCTCGGCATTCTGCCGGGCGCCGGCGGTACGGTGCGCCTGCTCAAACTCGTGGGTCGTGCCCGTGCTGCCGAGATCATCCTGGGCTGCGACGACTTCGACGCGGACGAGGCGGAGCGCTACGGCTGGGTGAATCGCGCGCTCGACCCGCAGGAGATGGGGCCCTTCGTCGAGCGCCTGGCCCGGCGCATCGCGAGCTTTCCGGCCGCAGCCGTCGCCGAGACCAAGGCGGCGTTTTCCGCGTTCGAGTCCGAGACCGAAAGCGAGTTGGTCGTGGAACAGAATGCCTTTGCGCGCCTCATGGCCCACCCCGAAGCCCGGTCGCGCATGCGGCGCTGTCTCGAGCGGGGCTGGCAGACGCGCGAGGGCGAGCGCGAGATCGGAGCGCGGCTCACGGAGATCTCCTCCTAGGCGGTGCTGACCGGCGGGAAACAAGAATGGACCGACGAGAAACAGAAGGGACCGACGGGAAACAGAAGGGACCGGCGGGAAACAGAAGGGACCGGCGGGAAACAGAAGGGACCGACGGGAAACAGAAGGGACCGACGGGAAACAGAANGGACCGACGGGAAACAGATCTCTCGTTTGCGAACACAGTATCGTTAGAAAAGCGAACGGAAGACCGCACTCGGTTTTCAGCTCGCTGCACGGGGGCTATTGGGTAGGCTCCCTAACTGTTCATACCTAACGTGAGCACACTTTTAATTTGCTAAATTGGGACAAGTCGATGTAGCCTTCCGTTTTACGGCGGGACGTCATACGCATCGGGTTCTGGCTCACAGTCCTCCTGGTCTTGATCGCAGCGGGTAGCGCAGCGGCGAGCGCCCCGGCCACCTATGAGTCGTTCGAAAAGGTGACCGGCCCCAGCGCGGACAGCCTCCAACTGATCAAGGATGAACTCGAGAACGGGACCGGGGTCACCGCGCTGTACCTGGGCCCCGGCGATTACACCCTCGACAACCCGGTGGTCATCGACCGCACGGGTTCGGTCTACATCCACGGGTCGGGTCGCGGTCAAAACACCAGGCTCATCGCGCAGGATCCCGCGCAGCCCCTATTTCAAATCGATGCCGCCACGGTGGTCAATTTCGCAAATCTCTCTCTCACCCCAACGCTGGACTTCTATCCGCGGTGTGTACCGGGCTATTGTTACCCAGAGGGCGAGTCGCCGGATCTGGCGGCACAGGCCGTGTTGATGAAGAACACCCTGCCGGTCAGCCTCGAAATCCAGTTCTGCGACGTCGAAGGCGGCTACCTCGATATCAAGGGCCCCGGCAGCATCCGTCTCGAATCCACGCTTCTGGACACCAATGGCCTGATGCGCGCCGGAGCACTCGTCGACCACCCCGAGGCCGATTTCATCTCTATCGGTACGGGGTTCTCTGGCGGTGCGCTGGGGACTATCGAAGATCTGGGCGATCTGCCCAACTACGACGAGGACGATCCGGAAGGGGCTCTCGATTTCTACCACGTCTGGGCACTGCAGGGCCGCGTGCAGATCTATTCGGCCACGACCGCCCACGCGTTGGGGCGTGCAGATTTCCGCTTTGATTCCGCATCGGCCCTCGGGCCGCACGTCGTGGCACAAGTGCGTACGGAGTTCTCACACGACCGCACCATCAATTCGCACGCGCCGATCCTCGTTTACGTGCCTCCGCGTGACCTGCCGATCGATGTCCTGATGAAGTCGAACGAGATCAGCACGNCGGGTACCAGCGGAGGGGCCCTGATCGACTACAACGCGGCGGGGACAGTGTGGCTGCTCGGGAACGACGGAAAATACGACGCCGAGAAGATCGCCGTGGGCGACGCTCCCAATGCGACCCTCATCGCCATCGGCAATGAGATCTGGGCTCCTCTCGATTCGCCGCTCTTCGAGACGACCGCGACCCGCGGTCGCGTCTGCGCACAATTTCGTAATCNGTTCAACCCCTGNACANNNGNNNNATCCGANGTTCATGAACCCGGNCGCGACANTGGCGTCCTTTCCAGACCTTCCCGAACCGCCGCGCATCGATATCGTGCCGCCCATTTCGCGGCCGCAGCTCACCGAGGTCCTGCCCGGAATGGTTGACGTCGTCACGGACTACGGCGCCACGCCGGACGACGACTCGGACGATGACCTTCTCGCCCTCCAGGCGGCGCTCGACGAGAGTTGTGACGAAAACCCACATGATGAATATCAAGGTGTGCGCGTATTCATCCCAGCGGGCACCTACCACGTGAGCGACGCGCTGCAATTCAATGTCGCCGGGGGGAACGGTTTCTGCCGCGGAGACTCATACAACAACATCGCCTGCACGCAGGATTCCGATTGTCACGTGGACCCTATTCCTAACTACAATGTAGTCTGTGCGTGGGACGAAACCTACCCTTGTTATCACGGTCATATCGGAGGCTGGATCGCGGGCGAGGGAAAGGACCTGACGCGAATCGTGAACACAAGCGGCGGCACGGTCTTCAAATCCGACAGCATCAAGAGGGTGCTCTTCCAGGGTATCAGCTTCGAGACGGCTCCCTACGATCCGGAAGCACCTTCGACCGAGGGGGCGGTGGAGTTCGAATTCGAGTGGAGTCCGGTTGGCGCGGAGCAACCGCGGCGTGACACGGCGGCGATCTCCTTCTACGACTCTCGATTCGACGGCGGTCACCACGGGGTATCGGCCGGGATCTCTACGCGCTCTGCCTCTCAGGAGATCCGGTTCGTCCAGAGCGAATTTCGAAATTCCAACATTGGTTTTCGCAATGGCAGCTACAACGCGCTCCTGAGCTTTGCCTACGCGAGCCACTTCGAGGACAACTACTTTGCCGCGGGAAACCTCACCGGCGATGACGGCTCGCCGATCGGTTATTTCGGCGGCAACTGGGCAATGTACTCGACGACGATTCGCGGCTCGAAAACTCGCGACTTCACTTTCAGAGACCCGAGCAGCAACTTTTACTTCCTGAATCTCGACACGGACTCACCTGCGGTGGCCAGTTCCGGACACGGCGTGGGAAACTATGTGATGTTCGATGCCTCGACCATTGCGCCGCAGGAACCGGAGGACGAGGTCTTCTCGGTCCTGTACGCAGGGGGGCTCACGTTCCTGCACACGAGTGTCACCGAGCCTTCGAACATCGCTCTGCAAGGACCACCTGATTGGGCGAATGCCTATTCTGTAGCGCTGTGGAGCGAGATTCCGGACCACGCCGATTCAGTCGTGAACGAGGAGGTAGGAGAAAAGGGCCTCAAGCACGTCGACGAAACCACGACCGATGGGGACAGCAAGCACTACTTCGAAGACAATTGCCCCCTGGTGGCCAACGAAGATCAATTGGACACAGACGGCGACACGGTCGGGGATGCCTGCGACGCCTTCCCGAACGATGCCACAGAGACCACTGACACCGACGGCGACGGGACCGGAGACAACTCGGACAACTGCCCCCTGGTGGCCAATGCCGATCAAGCGAATGCCGATGGAGACGTGCCCGGGGATGCCTGCGACGCCTTCCCGAACGATGCCACAGAGACCAGCGATGCCGACGGCGACGGGATCGGAGACAATGCCGACCCGGATGACGACAACGACGGGGCGTCCGATAGCGAAGAGAACGCGGCGCCCGACGGCGGCGATTTCAACCAGGACGGCGCCGCGGATGCGCTGCAGCCGAGCGTCGCGTCGCTGGCGGGCCTGGTGGGAAGCGACTATGTGGGCGTGGAGGTCTCTGGGGAGTGTGATGAAATCAACGCGGCGACGCTCGTATCCGAGAGCGAGATGAGCGTGGACGACCCGGACTATGCCTATCCGCTGGGTGTGGTGGGTTTCACGCTGCCGTGCAGCGCCGCTTCCGTGAAGCTCTACTTCTACAGCCCGCAAGAGGCGACGACTTCCTACCGGAAGTTCGGTCCCACGACGCCGGGCGATGATGGCACGAAGAGCTGGTACGACTTCGAGGACGTCGTCTTCGGCTCAGAGGCTATCGCCGGCAACCTCGCCACCACGGTGAGCTTCACGCTCGAAGACGGTGAACTCGGCGATGCCACGGCGCTGGACGGCCAGATCGTGGATCCCGGTGGCCCCACGGTCCCGAACGATGAGGATGCGGACGGCATCCCCTACGAGCAGGACAACTGCGGCGACGTTGCCAACCCGCTGCAGATCGACTCCAACGGGGACGGCTACGGGAATTACTGCGATACGGACCTGAACAACGATGGAGTGACTGGAGTGCCGGATTTCATGCTCTTCCTCTCTTACAGCGGTTCCGAGACCTACGAGCCGGATGCGGATTTCAATGGGGATGGTCTCGTCGACGATACGGATTTAGGGATTTTCACGTCTCACTCTGGTGATTCGATCTTGGGCAAATCCTACGAGGGGAACACAGACGGTGACGGCTGGACGGACTCCCGGGACAACTGCCCCGCGGTAGCGAATCCCGATCAAGCGAACGCGGATTCCGATGCCGAGGGTGACGCCTGCGACGCGGACACTGCGCCGAGCGTCCCGGTCCTCTCGCCCCTGGGCTTGCTCCTGCTGGCGGGCGGCTTGTGGCTCGGTGCCCGGCCGGGCCTGCGCCGCCGGGAAGAAAGGGCGTGAAGGTGCGCCCGGCCCGCACGCAGTAGCCATCTTCGAGCCGTCGCGTCCCGATCGTTCCGGGACCTGCGGCGGCCCATGTGGTTTTCGTTACAGGCGCGGTCTCTTCTAGGGGCGGTACCAGATCGGTGAGGTCCAGGCGCGTTCCTGGATCGCCGCGCGGTGGTCGGGGGAGCAGCAGGGGGCGAGGCCTTCGGGAACCGAGTTGGGATCGGAGCAATCGACCTTCGCGTCGAGACAGACGTACTGGCTCCAGCGGCACGAGGGGTTCTCGAGCACGCGCGCGTAGTAGAAGGCGGGTTCATTCGCGTCGAAGTCCGGGTCGGTCCAGACGGCGCAAAGGCTCGCCGCGCCTTGGCCCCGCGGCTCGCAGGTCGAGAGGTCGACGCTCGCGCCGTTCTCGCCGCCGGCCACGTCGAGGACCTGCTCGCGCAGTTCGCCGCCCTCGAGCCAGCCTTTGACGATCTGGATGCGCTGGAGCGGGCCGCCCGCGTCCTTGCCAGAGCCCGGGTCCCGGAGCGCGGAGACTGCGAAACGCGGCGCGCCGGTTTCCGCTCGGTTCGGGAGGATGCTTCCCATGGGCACGCCGCCGGCGTAGCCCTTTGCGACGAGTTCAGGGTCGCCGCAGAGATCCTCCGGGTAGTCCCAGCCGCCGAAGAAGCGAACGANCGGCCGGGTGCCGCTGGTTCCGTAGGCCTCGCGCCGCTGCATTGCGGCGAAGAGCGCATGGCGAGTGTTCTCCTCTGCCCACAACACGGCGAGCCCACCCGGGCCGAATTCGAAGTCGTCCGGGAAGCCCTCGGGGTCGGCGCGTCCGCCCTGGGCGGCGCGGCCCGCGCCGCCGTGGCCCGGGTGCCCCTTCTCGGCGACGAGTCCGGGTGCGGCGATGTGGGTGTCGGTGCTCGCGATGATTCCGTACTGGAACGGGTTGGCCCCCAACTCCTTCTCGAGGCGCAGTCCTTTCGCAAGCGCCTGGCGCACGTAGTCCTTTTCCGTGGGGAGCGTCGGATCGAGGAGCGTTCCCCCTTTGCCCCCGAAGCGGTCGTAGGGAAGCTTCTCGAAGCCGCAGGCCTCGTCGTTGCTCCACCGGGAAAGCCGCGAGTCGCACTCCGAGTCGCCCTTGTGTTGCATCAACTCGATCAGCGGCTCCCAGCGCGCGCGCAGGAGGGCTTCTTCGGCCGTCGTGGCTCCCGCCGCTTCGGGTCCGGAGGTCCGGGCGGTTTCGAACATCAGCCCNGCGCCGAGGTTCGAGTTGTGCGGAATCGTGAGCGCGTTGCAGCCCGGGACGCCCTCGACGCAGTCTTCTTGGAGCGTCTGCCACAGGTCGACTGCCGAAGGTGTTTCGATCCAGCTGATGGGCAGCGCGGGCACGTTCTCGTCGCGGAACACCACGTTGCGGTGCAGGTTGGCGCCTTGGCCAACGCTCGCGGTCCACTCGTAGCCCACGAAGCTCGTGAAGCTGCAGTCGGCCGTCCGGTCGTAGGCTTCTTCGGCAGCGTCCCGGATCTTTTGCCAGATCCTTCCGGTTGCGTTGCGGCAGTTCTCGCCGTCGCTTCCGCAAAGGCCAAGGCCCCAACGTTCCTTCTCGACCATTCCCCAGTACCCGAAGCTGATGAAAGCCGTCACGGGGAAGTTGCGGTGAGCAATGCACACCGGGTGCCAGTAGGCCCAGGTTTCTGGATCGGCACAGAGATTCATCTCCCCCAGGAACTCGGCGTGATCGGTGACCACGGTGAAGTCGAGGGGGCGGTCGAGTTGTACGGTGCGCAGGGCGTTGCCCTCGGCGTCATAGGGTTGGATTCCGAGCGCTTCTCCCTTTGCAAACCGGTAGGCGTCGCGCGGAGTGTTCCGCGTGTCCTGGGAGTTGGCATCGAAGGAGTAGGTGGTGTGGACGTGGGTGTCTCCAAAAAACGGGCGACGCAGGGGATCGATGCCGGCGCAGGGTTCGCGGCCCGGCTCCGACGCGGACGCGCCGAGCGACAAGAGAGCGACCAGGCCAATGGCATTGTGGCGAAAATGCAAGTTTGATCCTCCGACGCGTTGCCGTGCTGTCGATGCGGCTCGAGGGCTCGGAAGCTAACTTTCCGCTCGCCTCTCCGCTCGTGCAGGCCGAGCAGAAGCGGTGGAGTGTGTCCTTGGCGCCGCCGGTCGGGAGCACGCGGCGCGATCAGCACCCCGGGTCCTGGGAGGCAGTAGGAACTCGCCTCGATCCAAATTTTTGGGTGGGTTGCGGTCCAGCGGAGCAGGCCCGGGGGCTTTCACCCGCGTTCGTTCATGCGCCCAGCTTCGCGATCACCTCGTCGCCATAGCGACGCAGGGCGTCGCGCATCGCGTCGAGCGGCGGGNTCAGCATGTGCTCGATGCCGATGGACTTGGCGCCCTCGAAAAATGCCAGGGGCTGCGCGGGGACGTGCGTGACGCCGGCATCGCGCAGCCGTTGCAGTCCGTCGAGTCCGCTCGTTTCAGCTGTCCCGGTGTAGACCGAAAAGGGTGTTGCCGCACGGCCGTATTCGGCACGCTTGCGCTCGATCGTTTCGATGCCCTCGCGTATCTCCGGGAGGGTCAGGTAGGCGGGCGCCCAGCCGTCGCCAAGCCGCGCCGCGCGCCGAAGTGAGAGCGGTGAGTTGCCGCCGATGATGATGGGAATCGGCGCTTCCAGGCCTGGGCTCATGATGAGCCGATCGAAGTCGAAGAACTCCCCGTGGTATTCGACGAACTCGCCGGTCCAGAGCTTGCGCATCACCTCGATCATCTCGTCGGCGCGGCGACCGCGCCGGGGCCAGGGCGTGCCGAGCAGGTCGAATTCTTCTCGCAGCCAGCCGAGCCCGATGCCCATGCTGATGCGGTTATTCGAAAGTCTAGCCGCCGTCCCGGCGGCTTTGGCGACGCTGAAGGGGTCGCGCATGGGAAGCACGTAGACGAATTGAGAGAAGCGCAGGGTCTTCGTCACCGCCGCCATCATCCCTGTTGCGACCCAGACATCGGGCCATGCGGTTTCGGGCTTCCACATCCGCTCGCCGTGTTCGAGGTAGGGGTAGCTCGAGTCGATGTGTTCGTGGTGAACGATGTGGTCGCTCAGAAGGATTTCTGACCAGCCGGATTCCTCGGCGACCTGTGCGAGTTCGAGGAAGTGATCCGGGTTTCCGAACTGGAACGAGGCGCAGAAGTGCAAGGTGTCGCTCAATTGCTCGTACCCGCGACGCTCACACCTGCCATGCGGCCGCTGAAGGTGCAGTCCGCCAGCGAGAGCCCGCTGTTGTAGCCCTGGGCTGGGATCCCCGACGCGCTGCGTCCGGCGGCCCAGAGCCCGGCAACCGGGGCGCCGTCGGTGTCGAGCACTTCTCCCGTGGGACGCGTTCGCAGGCCTCCGAGCGTGAAGAGCGAGTAGGGCGTGTTCTCCACGCGCAGGTCGATTGCCGCCAGGGGAGGCTTGTCCAGGGCCTGCAGCCAGCAGCGCTCCTTGTGGAAGTGGGGGTCCTCGCCCCGCGCCGCGTACTCGTTGTAGACCGCCAAGGTGTGTGAAAGGCTGTTTTTCGGCATGCCGATCTCCCGCTCGAGTTCCTCGCCCGTATTCGCCACGGCTGCCACCGGGAGGCTGAATAGCTCCTCGTCCACGCCGGTGGGAACAGGCTCGTAGATCGAGTCGTCGACGATGAGGTAGACCTGTCCGTCCTGTTTTTTGAGAGCGATCTCTCCGTGGTTGCTCTGGTAGACGTCCTCGTTGACGTACCGCTGGCCGCAGGAGTTTACGAGGATGCCGCGAATGTTCTTGCGGTTTCCGTAGGCGAACCCCAGCACGATGCAGGCCGCGTCCATGCGGATCGCTGCGCCGCCGGCACCGATGCCCATGCGGATGCCCGCACCGTCGTCGCCGCCTTCGGCTGCAATGGGGCGTCCACAGCGCAGCAGGTCCGGCGCGTACCAGCGCATCATGTCCTCGTTGTGGACGAAGCCGCCCGTAGTGATCACGACACCGCGCCGGGCCCGCACGACTTGTTCGGTGTCTCCCACCCGGGCTACGAGGCCCACCACGCGTCCGTCGTCATCGACCACGAGGGTCTCGCTCCGGGCGCCCGTCTGGACGCTGGCGCCGGCGTCCTGTGCGGCCTTCGTCAGTACCTGCATCATGACTTCGCCCGAGGCGTTCTGGACGGTATGTCCCCGCGGCGCCGGCACGGCGATGTCGCGGTAGGGCCAGGCGCGCTCGCTTCCCGTGTAGCTGAGGCTCTTGCCCGGCTCGGGCATGGTGCTCACCTGGTAGTCGACGAAACCCATGTCGAAGGGTATGCCGTGGCCCGTGAGCCAGTGGTAATGCTCGACGCTGCTGTCGCTGTAGAGGCGGACCTTCGCCTCGTCGGCACCGGGACCGCACGACGCCATCAGGTACTTGTGCATCTCATCGGGGTCGTCCTCGAAGCCGCAGGCCTTCTGGAGCGGGGTGCCGCCGCCCATGTAGATCTGTCCGGTCGATTCCGCAGAGGTGCCCCCGCCCCGCCAGCCGCGCTCGAGCACCAGCGTCCGTGCGCCGGCTTTCGCGGCTTCGATTGCCGCGCAGGCCCCCGCCGAACCGAATCCGACTACCGCGACATCGGTCTCCAAGTCGAAGCGGTCGACTTCCCGGGTGTTGCGCGGCGCTGCCGCTCTCATCGCCTCGCTCATGCGCCCATCTTAGCGTCGCGCCGCGAAAACGATCGGCGTTTCGCAGCAGCCGGCCGCAAACCCGGTCCGAGTATGGACGCTCTCGTCTTCGAGAATCTCATATTCCGGTACGGCCAGGAGTAGTTTCTCGCAGATGATCCCGGCCTCGAGGCGCGCCGCGCAACAGGTGAACGCCGTCGAAGCGCGATAAGCCCGCTCGCCCGGGCGCTCTCTCGGGGATCACGCTGACCGCCAGATCCTGCAGATGGTGTCGGATTGCGTGATGTAGGCGAGGTTGCGAATCGTGTAGCGCAAGAACGGCTCGGCGTACTCCGGCGGATCGGCGGCGACACAGTCTGTCGGTACGATCACGCGATAGCCGCGGTTCACGGCCTCGATCGCGGTGCCGACGATCCCCACGTTGAGCGAGACCCCAACGGGGATCACGGTCTGCGTCTCCCGGTCGCGCAGGCAGGCATCGAGGCCCGTGTCGTGGAACCCGGTCATGCCGTGGCTCCGGGCGATCACGACGTCGCCGCGCTGGGGCGCCACTTCTTTCACCACAGACGTGTTCTCCGGCTCGTCGCCGGCCGTGCGGGCCAGCCGATCCATCAGGGGTGTCTTTGCACTCCCCGGGCCGGCCTCGGGCTGTTCCGCGGTGCAGTAGAAGACGCCGGCTCCCGAGACGCGCGCGCATACCAGGAGCTCAGCCACCTTGGCCAGCATGCCGCTCGACTCGACCGCGGCGGCGAGTCCCGGCAGGCGACTACCGGATCCGACCACGTTCTCCTGGCATTCGAAGACAACGATCGCGCAACGGTGCGGGTCGAGGAAAGGCACGAGGTCGATCGGCATGGGCAGTGCTCCCAGTCTTTCGTCGCGAGAACCCCGCAGTATGGCTCACGAGCCCGGACGGCGTGAAGGTCGCGGCCACGATGCTCGCCGGAAGGTGTCCCGGGCCCGGATGAGCCCCGGTGCTACCGGATATCAGCTTCGGGGCGAATACCAGATCGGTGACGTCCAGGCGCGCTCCTGCACCGTGTCCTCGTAGCCCTCGGTGCACCAGGGGGGGGCCCGGTCCTCGGGAGCCAGCGCGCACGACCAGTTGGTCTGGGAGCAGCTTGGGTTCTCGACTACTCGCGCGTAGTAGACGGCGCGTTGGTTCGCGTCGAAGTCCGGATCGCGCCAGACTCCGCAGAGCGCGTCGTGTCCCGGGCCGTGGGGCTTGCAGGTCGCCGGATCCACGCCCGCGCCGTTGTCTGCCGAGCCCGCCACGTCGGCGATCTGCTGGTGGAAGTTCCCGTCGTCGTCGGCCCAGCCCTTGATGATCTGCACGCGCTGGAGGAGGCCGCCCGGGTGCGTGGGCGTCCCCGGGTCGCGCAGGGCGGAAACCGCGAATACCGGGCTGCGCTCGGTGACCTCCGGCGGGAGTTCGTTGCCCATGGGCACGCCGGCCTCGTAACCCCTGGCCACCAGGTCCGGCTGGTTGCACAGGTCGTCGGCAAAGTCCCACCCGCCGAAGAAGCGAACGCCGATGCGGGGTCCGCTGGTGCCGAAGGTTTCGCGTCGGCGCAGCGCGTCGAAGATCGCGTCGCGCGAGTTCTCTTCGGCCCACACGCCGGCGAGCCCGCCCGGGTTCTGGCCGGCACCGGGATTCGGCCGGCCCAGTCCCAGATCCTGACGCCATTCCTCGACAGCGCCCGGCGTGGCGTCGTGCCCGTCGGTGGCGGCAANCAGGCCGAAGGCGTAGGGGTTCACCCCGAGCCGGTCCGCCTCGCGCAGGCCTTCGATAAGGGCGTAGCGCGCGAAGTCGAGCCGCGAGACGCATCCGTCTCCAGCGAGTGCACCTTCGCCGGTGCCGTCCTCGCAGTCGGGAGTGTCCGCGGGCCGCATTTTCTCGAACGCGCAGAGCTCGTCGTTGCCCCCGAGCACCTTCCACATGCCGTTGCGGCACTCCGAGTCGCCCTTCATCTGCATCATTTCGACCACGGGCTCCATCGCGGCGCGCAGCTCGGCGATCTCCCGCTGCTCTTCCAGCGTCTCTGCATCACCGTAATCCACCGCGAACATCTGCCCGTTCGAGAGGTTCGAATTGTGCGGGATGGCGAGGGCGTCGCAGCCGGTTCCCGCGTCGTTGCACGCCGCGCGCAGCTTGCGCCACATCTCGATGGCGTCGGGCTCGTCCACGTAGGAAATCGGAAGCTCCGGGACAACGTCGTTTCGGAAGATCACGTTGCGATGGACCTTCGTGAGTTCCGGGGTCGCCGTGTATTCGTAGGCAGCAAAGGTAGTGAAGCTGCATTCATCGCTGGTGTCGTTCCAGCGCTCGGCCGCTTCGAGGGTTTCCTGCCATACGGTGGCGGAAGCCTCGCGACACAGGGAGCCGTCTTCTCCGCATATTTGGGGGCTCGTGAGATCTTTGCCGATTCGCTTGGCCAGCTCGCGCACCACTCCCCTCAGATTGGCCCCGGGCGCACGCAGATCGATGGGACTCCGAAAACGGACGCACGCCTCCGATTCGTAGACGGGGCTTCCGGGTGTCGCGCACAGGTGCGTCGCCCCGAAATTCATCGCGTGGTCCGTCACGGCAGCAAAGTCGAGCGGTCTCTCGATCCGGACCGGGCGCGTCGGTCTGCCCTCGGCGTCCAGGGGCGGCAGCAGGATCTCCTCGCCCACCGCGAACCGGTAGGCGTCATCTGGACGCATGCGCGTCTGGAACATGAAGGCGTCCATCGAGATCGCGGTGTGCACGTGGAGCTCGCCGAAGAGAGCCCGGCGCAGGGGGTCCCGGCTCGCGCACTGGGCCGGGTCATCGGCGCCGATCGCCGCCGTGTCCTGGGGGGGCTCGGCGGGGGGCTTGTCGACGGGCTCGGCCGGCGGCTCGGCCCCACAGCCGAGAAGTGCGATTCCCGCGACCATGACGACGGAGAACGGATTGTGGCGCATGTCTCTTCCCCCGTTTGCAGGGCGGGCAGTCTACACTGAAGCGCCATGACGAATCCCAGTGCGATCCAATCCATGGCGGGACGCTACGAGCGCCCCGTCTGGGTGAAGAGACTCAATGCGATGGCGGAAGCTGTCGGAGGCGCGCACTTTGTCGTGCCGCTCGATCCGGACGAGCTGCGTGCGCAGGTCGAGGCGTCGCTCGGTGGAATGCCCGCGGGCGATTTCGGCGACCCGGGGTGGCTCGGGCGCTTCGAGTCGCTCGTCGGCGAAATCGATGCCTCCGGAATGAACGTCGTCGGCCGTCTCATGACGCGCGAGGAGCTATTGCGCTCGCTGCGCTCGCGTCTGCTGCTCAACGGAGCGCTGGACGCGACCCCCGCGATCGGCGACGAGGCGATCGATGCCCCGGTCATCGTCACGGGCCCGGCGCGTTCGGGGACCTCGATCCTGTTCGAGCTGCTGTGGCTCGACCCGACCCTGCGCGGTCCCTTGGGCTGGGAGGCATTGCACCCGGTGCAGATTGAGGGCGCGGAAGACCGGCGGCTCGCGGCGACCGAGTGTGAGCAGGAGTTCTGGGCCGATGTGCAGCCCGAGTTCGCCGCGATTCACGAGCTGCGTTCGGATCTTCCCGTCGAGTGCGTGACGCTCACGATGCCGTGCTTTTGCGGGCCCCACTGGCCGATGGTGGCGCAGATGCCGGGCTTCGGTCACGACCTGGAGGAGATGTACCGCTTCCACCGCCGTATCCTCCAGGTGCTCCAGTACGGCGAGCCGCGCCGTAACTGGCTGTTGAAAACACCCGGTCACCTCATGACGGTGGACCTCGTCTTCCAGACCTACCCGGACGCGTGGATCGTTCAGACCCACCGGGATCCGGCGAAGACGATGCCCTCCACCGTGAGCACCACGGCCATGGTGCAGTGGTTGCGCAAGGACGACGTCGACGTCGGCACCCTCTCCATGGCGGTTGCCGCGATCTTTGCGGGCGCGTTAAACGATGTGGCGCAGCGGCGAAAGAGCGGCGCACTGCCGGAGCGTTTCGTCGACGTCCACTTCCAGGATCTGCTGTCGGATCCCGTCTCGACTCTGCGCGCGGCGTACGACGCCATGCAGCGCGAGTTTACCGACGAGCACGCCGACCGGATCCGCCAGTACCTGGCCGACAAGCCGAAGGGAAAGTTCGGAGCGCATCGCTACTCGGCCGAGGAATGGGGCTTCGACACCGCCGCCCTGCGCGAGCAGCTCGCCCCTTATATCGATCACTTCGGAGTCGCACTCGAATAGACGCACGTCGTCTCGACGCCAGGTTCGGTCCGGAGGAGAAATGCTCGAGACGTTGCGCTCTGTGATGAGATTCCGCCGCGTCGAGCTGGACCCGGCTCGGCGGCGTCTGGCGCGCTGCGCCAATGTGGACGACTTGCGGCGCGCGGCGCGTCGCAGGCTGCCCCGCGGAGTCTTCGACTACATCGACGGTGCCGCAGAGGACGAGGTGAGCAGCGCGCGCAACCGCGAGGCGTTCGAACGCCTCGAGTTTCGCCCCCGGATCCTGCGGGGCGTCGAGAGCGTCGAACCGGGCACCACATTGCTCGGCCGTCCCCTTTCGCTGCCCCTGGTGATTGCTCCCACCGGTTTTACCCGCATCGCGAACCCCGCCGGGGAGCTCGCCGTAGCCCGGGCGGCCGCCCGCGCGGGTATTCCCTACACGCTCTCCACGCTTGGCACCCGTTCCATCGAGGAAGTCTCGGAGGTGAGCGACGGGCGCCGCTGGTTCCAGGTCTATGCCTGGCGCGATCGGGGTCTGGTAAAGGAGCTGGTCCAGCGGGCCGCCCAGGCGGGTTTCGAGGCGCTCGTGCTGACGGTCGATACGGCGGTCTTCGGCCGCCGCGAGCGCGACGTTCGCTCGGGCTTTACCCTGCCCCCGAAACTCGGGCTCGGCACGTTGATCGACGGTGTGCTTCACCCGGGCTGGACGCTCGAATTCGCGCGCGCCGAGCCGATTCTCTTTGCGAACGTGGTGGGTCGCGACGCGGGCGACGGCAGCGACGCGGTCACGCTCGCCGATTACGTGAACAGCCAGTTCGATCCCGGCCTGAGTTGGGCGGACGTCGATTGGTTGCGGTCGGTCTGGGACGGCCCGATCGTGCTGAAGGGTGTCCAGCGGGTGGAGGACGCCGCGCTCGCGGCAGACGCCGGAGTCGAAGCCATCGTGCTCTCGAATCACGGGGGCCGTCAGCTCGACGGCTCGCCGCCCCCGCTCGAATTGGTGGCGCCGGTCGTCGACCGCGTCGGAGACCGCACCGAGGTGATCTGCGACGGCGGCCTGCGGCGGGGCAGCGACATCGTGAAGGCCGTAGCCCTCGGTGCCCGGGCCTGCATGGCGGGGCGTGCGTTCCTGTACGGGCTCGCCGCGGCCGGAGAACCCGGTGTCGACCGGGTGCTCGAATGGTTCGACGAGGATGTCCGGCGGGTCATGACCCTCATCGGCGCGGGCGGGGTCGGCGAACTGGGTCAGGACCTGGTCCACTGGCGTCGCTAGGCCCTTGGCCCGTCGTTGCGGCTCTCGCTCCGTGTGAGCCGCTGCGATAGATTGGGCGGTGCCATTTGGTGCACAGAGGCCCCCCATGTCTGAGGTACTGGTCGATCGCGACGGTCATGTCGCCACGATCACACTCAACCGTCCCGATCGGCTGAACGCGATCTCCGGCGAGATGCTGGTCCGGCTCTCGGAGGTGTTTCTGGAGCTCGATCACGAAGCGGACGTGCGCGCCATGGTCCTGACCGGCGCGGGACGGGGCTTCTGCTCCGGCCTCGACCTCAAGGACGTCGCCTCGCGTTCCAGCGAGATCACCGGCTCCTTGTCCGCAGGGGTGTTCAAGATCGGCGAGACGCCGCCGCTCGTGATGCGTCGCCTCGACACTCCGGTCCTGTGCGCGCTAAACGGCCCGGCATCCGGTTACGGAATGGACCTGGCGCTGGGCTGCGATTTTCTGCTCGCCTCGGACCGGGCCGAGTTCGCGCCGCCGGTGCGCCGCGGCCTGGTGCCCGAGAGCGGCGGCACCTGGCTCCTGCCCCGGCTCATCGGCTGGCAGAAGGCGTGCGAGGTGGTGCTGCTGGGCCGCCGGCTCGACGCGGCCGAGATCGACCGGCTGGGTCTCGCCAACCGCGTGGTGCCCCACGAAAAGCTCCTCGCCGAGACTCTGAGCTGGGCCCAGGAGCTGGCGGCGAACGCACCTCTGGCCGTGGCCGCGTCCAAGCGCAGCATGCGCTTCGGTCTGGACGAGAGCTTCGAGGCCAACGCCCACCACGTGATGGCCGAGCTCTATCAGCTGTTCCGGAGTGAGGATTTCCGCGAGGGAATTGCGTCCTTCGTCGAGAAACGCGCTCCCAAGTTCAAGGGGCGCTGAGGTCAGGCGCTTGCGATCTCCAGCAGCCGTGCGAGCGCTTCGGTTACGCCGTTGTTGACCGCCGTGCTGCTCGCCTCGTCCTGGAAGCCCGCCTGCAGGAAGCGGTCCGACAAGCGGATGAAGATGGCGCAGAAGCGCATTACGGCGAAGACCTCCCAGTAGTGGATCCCGCCGGCGACCGGCCGGCCCATGCGTTTTTCCCAATAGGCGACCATTCGTTCGCGAGTCGGAAAGCCGTCGAGACGCTTGGCATCCATGTCGTCGAAGGACATGCGGTCGAACATCACCCACCAGCCGATGTCCGCATCCGGAGGGGAAAGCGCGCAGGCCTCCCAATCGAGGACTGCCNCACAGCGGTAGTCCTGCCAGATCATGTTCCCGAGCCTTGCGTCGCCCCAGGAAAAACCCATGGGGGCATCGTGGGGCNCGTTGGCGTCGAGCCAGTCGAGCGCCTGCAGCATGACCGGGTGTTCGCGTCCGGCGAGCGCGTCCATGGTGTAGGCGCGGTAGATGTCGATCTGCTGCTGGAACGTGGGCTTGCCGGCACCCGACGCGTCCAGCCAATCGAGATCCAGCGTGTTTCCATCCAGCTGGTCGATGGCGGCCATGGTGTCGAGGCCGCTCCAGATCATGCGTTCGCGCTCCGCCGGCGTCGCCTCTTCGGCCAGGAAGCCGTGTGTGCTGTAGCGCGGTACGTCCGCGGGAATCGCGCCGTCGACGAAGCCCATCACGAAGAAAGGGCTCCCGAGAACGGTCGGGTCGGGCTCGTAGGCGTGCATCGGAGGGATCGGTGCCACGCCGGTCTTGGCAACGGCACTCATGATGCGGTGCTGGAGCCCGACCGACACGTCACCGGCCGGTGTCTGGATCGGGAAGATCCCGCCGTCGCGGGGTTCGATGCGCGCGACGAGGCGCTCGCTCTGGCTCGCGCCATCGCTGCTCCACGACGCGGAGAAGAAGACCGTTTCGTTCGAGAACCCGGTTGCGTGGGGCATGTCGACGTCGTGCACCCGAAGGTCCGGTGTCTCGGGGCGCTGCTTTTTCATCCACGCGTCGAGGGCATCGCGGAAGCTCTCGGGGTCGCGAACGGCCTTGGGGGCTGCTTGGGTTTCCGGCATCCGGTGCGTTCCTCTCGGTATTCCAGTCGGGTTTATCGGCGTTCGTCGAGCGCTGCGGCCACGGCGTTGCACCAGAGTGCGGCACGTCCGTCGCCGTGATGGTTGTCCGTGTGCATGGTGAACATCTTGTCCTTCACCCGAGAGTTACGGAACGCCGGGGACGGGCCATCGGCGCCCAGTCTACGCGATGTCGGCGACGGGCATGGGGTTCGGAAAGCGCCGGGGCCCCGGCGTGGCGGCACCTCGGAAACGAGTGGTGCTAGCGTCGCGGGCCAGCGGGAGTTTCCTTGGCCACGAGCGGGTCGTCGGCAAGATGGATCGCGGGCGTCTGGATTGGAACCCAGCTCTGGGTGGCCCCGGCCCCGGCGTTCGATCTGGTTTTTACCGGCGGCGAGATCCTGACCATGGACGAGGCGCGCCCGCGGGCCGAGGCGCTCGCCGTCGAGGACGGCCGCATCGCGGCGCTCGGCTCCGAGGCCGAGCTGCGCGCGCGTGCCGGCAACGCCGAGTTCGTCGATCTCGAGGGCGGTGCGTTGCTGCCGGGCCTGATCGAGCCGCATTGTCATCCCATCGGCACGGCGGTGCTCGGCCAGGCCGCGGACATCAGTGGCTTTCGCTACGACACGCGCGCCCAGGTGATGGAAGCGCTGCGGGACGCCGTTGCCGACGCCGGTTCGGACGAGTGGGTGATCGCCTTCGGTTGGGACCCGGTGCTCGTCGAAGATCTCGAACCCCCGAGCCTCGCGGAGCTCGACGCGCTGGCGCCGGATCAGCCGCTGTTGATCCTGACGCAGATGATGCACGTGGCCTATCTGAACAGCGCGGGTTACCGCGCGGCCGGCATCGACGAAGACACGCCAGATCCTCCCGGTGCGGGCGCGTTCTTGCGCGACGCGGAGGGTCGGCTCAACGGCGCGATCTTCGAGACCGAGGCGCTGGCGGAGGTATTAGACGCGATGCCTCTCCCGCCCGAGGGTGGGGTCGATCTGCTCTTCAGCTGGCAGCTCGCCGATTACGCGCGTGCTGGCTACACGACGCTCGGGATCACGGGGCCGGTCTCACCGGGAGAGGATCCAATCCAGTCGATCGAAGAGGTGGTGGCGGACCCCACGAGCCCGGTCCGCGCGTTCGTCTACTTGCACCCCGAGCAGCTCGACCCGGAGCGAACTCCGGTGGGAACGGGTGGCCCGCGCTTTGCGGTGAAGGGCGTGAAGTTCTCGATGGACGGTTCTCCGTACGCCGGCGGCGCAGCGTTCTCCGAGCCCTACCGCAACACGCCGCTGACACTGGACCGGATCGGCCTGGGCCGCGATCACCGCGGAGAGCCAAACTACGGCGTCGAAGAGTTCGTGGGTCTCATCACGCCATTTCACGAGCACGGCTACCAGATCGCCGTGCATACCCAGGGTGAGGTGGCGATCGACCGGGCGCTCGATGCCTTCGAGATCGTGTTGCGTGAGCACCCGCGCGCCGATCACCGGCACCGCCTGGAGCACAACGCGGCCATCACGCCCGGGCAGCTCGCCCGGGCCCGGACGCTGGGGCTCACGACGAGCTTCTTCATCGATCACGTCTATTTCTATGGCCGCGCGCTGCCGGAGCTGGTCGGTTCCCCCCTCGCCGAGCGCTTCATGCCCATGGCCTGGGCGCTCGACGCCGGCCACCACGTGACGCTCCACACCGACAACCCGGCCACGCCGATCGGTCCGCTGCGGGCGCTGCGGACGGCGGTCACCCGGGTTCCGCGGGGCGCGAGCGATCCGCTCGGACCCGATCAACGCATCTCGGTGGCCGACGGGCTGCGGGCCATGACGATCGATGCCGCCTGGCAACTCTTCGAGGAGCGGGAGCGCGGGTCGCTCGAGCCGGGCAAGGCAGCGGACCTCGTCTGGCTCTCCGAAAATCCACTCGACGTGGACCCGGCCGAGTTGGCGGAGATCCAGGTGCGCGGAACCTGGATCGACGGGCGCCCCGCAGACCTTTCGCGCTGGCGTCTTGCGAACGTGTGGCTCGCGGCCCGCGCGCTCTGGAATACCGTTGTCGCCAAGTTGTTTCACTGAGGGGTTCCCGTAGCCGAGGCACTGGTATTAGGCGATCGGATCCAATGCGGGACGGTGTTGGCGGCCCGCGATCAGTGGGGCGCGGCGCCGTCCGGCGGCCAGGGCGCGACGCCCTCTTCCAGGGGCACTTCGAGGCTGCGCAGGATCTGCGAGATCATGTGCCAGGCCCCGATGGCGGCGAGCAGCTCGAGTTGCTCGCCGGCGTCGGGCAACGCCGCTTGGCACTCGGCCCAGGTTGCGGGCGATACCGCGCCGTNGGCGAGCGTATCGTCGGTGGCGGCCAGAACTGCCCGGTCGGCGGGCGACCAGTCCGCGTGGGTGCGCCAGTCGCGCACCGCGAGCAGCTCCGCTTCGGTGACTCCCAACCCGAGTGCGATGCGCCAGTGCTGGGTCCATTCGTAGACGGATCCGGTCGACCAACCGATGCGCATGATCACGAGTTCGCGCAGGCGCGCATCGAGCCGGCCCTTGAACAGGAGTGTCATCAGCAGGTCGTTTACCTGCTTGGCCAGCTTCGGATGCCGCAGAAGGATGCGGAAGATGTTGAGCGACGCGATGGCTTCGACCACACCGGCCTGCTTCGCGGCCTGCTTCGCGTCTTCTTTGGAGAGCAGCGGGATGCGGGGCTCAGGCACCGGTCGGACCTCCCTGGATTCGGGGTACAAAGCGCTCGATCGCGTCGAGCAGCACCTGCGGTCGTTCGACGTGGATCCAGTGACCACAGTCGGGAACGATCTCGAGCCGGGCGTCCGGCAGATTTTCCGCGATGATCGCAGAGGCCTTCGGCCCCATCGGATCCTTTTCTCCCACGACGAGCAGTACGGGACAGCGGATCGCAGAGAGCTTCGGCGTGAGGGGATCCTCGAACAGGCTCTTCAGCGCGCGAGTGACGTGGGCGATCCCCTGGGCGTCGCCGGCGACCTGCTTGCGCGTTTTTTCGCCGTAGATCGCGTGGGCGAGGCCCGCGTTGCCGTCCCGTTCGCCGGCGGCTGCGATTCGCTCGTACCAACCGGCCACCTTTGCGTTGCACTGGCTGGCCGTTGCGACGAGCACCAGTCCCGCCACCTGCTCGGGATGACACAGCGCCGTCGTCATGGAGATGATGCCGCCCAGCGAGTGTCCGACGAGCACGGCGCGCTCGATCGCGAGGCTCGCGAGNACGGCGGTGACGTCGGATGCCAGGTCTTCCCGCCGGTAGGGCCCGGGCGGCGCCTCCGAGCGGCCGTGGCCGCGCTGGTCGACGCGCACCACCCGACCCGTCTTTGCGAGCGGCGGCGTCACGCGGTCCCAGATCGCGACGCTGTCCACCAATCCGTGGAGGCAGACGAGGTCCGGTGGACCGGTGCCGGAAATATCGACGTGTAGGCGGTGCCCGCCCGCGTCGATTTCGCGGCTTTCGGGAGTCATCCGCTGCCGAAGGTGTCGACGATCGCGGCCAGGTTCTCCTGGGTGCGCCGGGGACTCAGCCCGATGCTCGGTGAATAGAGGAGTACGTGGTCCGCCAGTCCGTCCCACTGGCGGAGTTGGTCTCGGGCTTCGTCGGGGCGGCCCGTGATGGCGATCGCGTCGACCAGTGCGTCGGGGACCGCCGCCGCCATCGCCTTGAAGTCCAGGCGCCGGAAGGCCTGTGAGATTTCTTCGCCAATGTCGCGCCAGCCGTGGACGTCGAGCACGGTGTGGTAGAGGCGCGTCGAGTAATAGAACGCAATCTGTGCGCGAGCTTCGCGCCGCGCGCGGTCCGGGTCGTCCGAAATCGAGCAGATCACGTAGGGCGCCAGCTCGCAGCGGCTGCCCTCGAGTTCCGGGAGCACCTTGTCGGCGATGTATTTGCGCGTGTAGATCGGGTGGCCGACGAGACCGTCCGCGACGTCGGCCGCGCAGCGGATCATGCCTCGGTTCACCGCGGCCACGTAGATCGGGATCTCCTTGCGGACTGCACCCGGCCGCGCGAATTGTGGGATGGAGATCGAGTAGCAGTCGCCTTCGTACCGCAGACCGCCGCCTCCGGCGGCTTCGAATGCCCCGCGGATCACGCCCACAGCCTCGCGCATCCGCTTTGCCGGAGGCTGCTCGAAGGGCATCGAGTACCACTTCTCGTTCATGGTCCGGGTGCCGCTGCCGAGGCCCAGGATCACCCGGCCGCCGGTGATCTCGTCGATGTCCATGGCGGCGGACGCCGCCAGCATCGGCGTGCGCATGAACGCATAGGCGATGGCGGTGCCGACCTGCACCCGTTGCGTCGCTGCGCCGACCGCAGCCAGGCGGACGAGGCCGTGCTGGTGGAAGAACTCCGTCGTCCATACCGAGTGGAAGCCGCGGGCTTCCGCCAGCTGGGCGGCCTCGATCTGCCCCTGGATCGACGGAGCCGTGAGGATCAGTCCATGGCGCATGGGACCATTCTACAGGCTCAGGTTGACCCCTCGAGCGCAGTTCTAAGTACAGGCTCAGGTTGACCCCTCGAGCGCAGTTCTAAGTACAGGCTCAGGTNGACCCCTCGAGCGCAGTTCTAAGTACAGGCTCAGGTCGACCCCTCGAGCGCAGTTCTCAGCGCGGGATCGGCGTTCTTGGCAGCCTTCACGTCGGCGATGCCGTATTCGAGCGTTTCGCACCGGGCTTGAAGGATGGCGCTGTCGTAGCTCGGGCGTGCTTGGAGCCGTTCCCAGTAGGCGGCGACCTGCGGTCGCTTGCCATTGCCCCAGAAGTGTTCTTCCCAGTCGACCTCGATCAGGCGATCGAGGATGACGACCCAGCTCACGTCCGCGAGCGTGAAGTGCTCGCCGGCAATCCAGGGACCCCCGCCTCTGTCGAGCTGCTCCCCGAGTGCGTCGAGATGTCGGCCCATGTCCCGGCGACTGCGCTCCAGCACTTCCATGGCGGGAGGCAGCTTCGTCATGCCGCGGAGGCCTCGCAGCTTGAGCAGGGCCAGGATGAGCGGGCGCTTCTTCTGCGGGTGGAAGAGCAGTCCCTGGACGAAGCGCGTGAAAGGAATGTACTGGCACATCGCCGCGAAGATGGGAAGCGTGAGGCCCGGGATGCAGTTTCCCGCGCGTTGTTCCGTTCCCCGAGTGGGGTCGGCGCCGACGACCGATGCCACGTCGGTCCAGTGTTTGACGAGGGCGTGCGCCGCGTCTTCATCGGGGAGCAGTTCGCGCCCGCGTTCGCCGGCGTGGCGCGCGGCGTAGACGATCTCGTCGTGAGACTCGTACACCGGGTGGCCGCGGTGGACCAGCACGGGTACGAGCCCTGCGGGGTTTACCGCGAGAAAGCGGCGGCTCACGTTTTCGTAGGAGCCGGTCTCGATCAGATCGATGGGATGGCTCGTGTGCTCGAGACCGAGTTCGGCCAGGCAGACCCGCAGCTTCTTCGAGCAGAGCGAGAAGGAGTTGTGATAGAGCTCCCACTCCGCCGTGTGCGGGAGTGTGATGTCTTCGTGGAGTCCCCCGGCCATCGTCTGGGTCTTGCGGTGGCTGCGCTCCACGAGGAACCACGCCGCGGGCACGGCCAGGATCAGCAGGATGACCAGGATCGACATTGCTCGGCGAAGTCTCCCACCTCGTGTGATGACCCTCCAGCGCGATGTCTCCCGAGCTGGCCCAGGGGCGAACGGAGTGCGCGCGGCTAGCTCGAACCGCCGTAGGCCTTGTACTTCTCGAGCAGACGTACCGGCTGGTGGAGCGCGTCGCGGCGGAAGGGCTCGGCGAGTTCTTCGCCCACCAGGATCTCGAGCACGGTGGGCCGGTCCGAAGCCGTGGCTTGGCGCAGGGCGTCGCCGACCTGGTCCGCCCGGTCGATGCGGTGTCCGTCGGCGCCCATGGCCCGCGCGATCTCCGCGAAGCTCGGGTTGTCGAGGTTCGTGCCGACGAAACGGTTGTCGTAGTAGTCGATCTGGTTGCGCTTCTCGGCACCCCACTGCCCATTGTTGAAGACCACGGCGGTGACGGGGATCTGCTCCCGCACGCAGGTCAGGATCTCGGCCAGGCTCATGCCCCAGGCGCCGTCGCCCACGTAGGCGACCGCCGGGCGGTCGGGCGCCGCTACCTGGGCCCCCATCGCAGTCGGGAGCGCGTAGCCGCAGTTGCCAAAGCCCATGGCGGCCAGGAAGCTGTTGGGTTGCTCGAAGCGCAGGTAGCTATTCGAAACGGAGCAGATGTTCCCGATATCGGTGCTGACGACGGCGTTCGCGGGCAGCGCCTTCTCGAGTTCTCGCAGGCAGCGGCGCGGCGGCATCGGGGTTTCGTCGCCGGTGGAAAGCCCATCGAGTTCGGTCTCCCAGCGCTGGGTTTCCTCGGAGATGGTTTTGCGGCGTGCCTCTGCGGTGTCGAGTGCGCGGATCTTGCGGTCGGGCCGGCGCAGTCGCTCCAGGATCTCGGCCGCGGCGGCCCGGGCGTCGCCGTTCACGGCGACGGAAACCGGCCGCACCAGGCCGAGCATGCGGGCGTCCGTGTCGACCTGGATGATCTCCGCGTCGGCGGGCCAGTAGTCGAAGTCGTATTGCGGAAGGGTGCCGAAGGGCCCGAGGCGGGAGCCGAGTGCCAGCACCACGTCGGCGCGGTTCACGATGTGCATAGCGGCCTTCGAACCCTGGTAGCCGATGGGCCCGCACATCAGGGGGTGTCCGGCGGGGAAGGCGTCGTTGTGCAGGTAGCTGGTGATGACGGGTGTCGAGAGGTGCTCGGCGAGGGCCACGAGTTCCGCCTGCCCGCCGGCCATCACCACACCGCCTCCCGCCATGATCACCGGGAACTCCGCATTTGCGAGCAGGCTGGCTGCGGCTTCGAGGCTTTCCGCGCCGCCGGCACCGCGTTCGATCGGTTTGGGCCGCGGCAGCTCGACGTCGATCTCGCCGTAGAAGTGGTTGCGCGGGATGTTGATCTGGGTGGGGCCGCGTTCGAGCATGGCGATCGTGAAGGCGCGGTGAGTCAGCTCCGCGATACGCGCCGGCTCGCTCACGTGCGCCTGGTAGCGGGTGATCTTGGAGAAAATCGGCAGCTGTTCGGTTTCCTGGAAGCCTCCGAGGCCGATACCCGTACTCCCGGTCTCCGGCGTGATGGCGACGACGGGAGAGTGGGCCCAGTACGCCGCGGCGATCGCGGTGACGAAGTTCGTGATTCCCGGCCCGTTCTGGCCGACACATACGCCGTGGCGGTTTGACACGCGCGAGTAGCCGTCGGCCATGTGGGCGGCATTCTGCTCGTGCGCCACGGAAATGAAGCGGATGCCCGCCGCCGGGAAGAGATCGAGTGCATCCATGTAGGCCGAGCCCACGATCCCGAACACGTCGGTCACGCCATGTGCGACCAGGGTCTCGACGAAGGCCTCGCTGCTCGTGATCCGCGTCATGAATTTTCCTCCGAACTCGACATCTGTCGGGCCGGAGGCCAGTATAAAGGGTTCCTTCCGGGAATTGGGAGCGATCGATGTCGAAGACCGGGCGCGATCTCAGCGAACTCGACCTCGAGTGTCTCTGGCATCCGTTGACACAGCACAGTCAGCTCGCGGCGTCTCCGCCGCTGATGATCGACTCGGCCAAGGGAAGTTTTCTCTACGACCGCCGCGGACAGCGCTGGCTCGACGCGGTGTCGGGCCTGTGGTGCGTGAACATCGGTCACGGGCGCACCGAATTGGCCGAGGTGGCGCGCGAGCAGATGGAGAAGCTCGCCTACGTCCCTGCGACGATGTCGCACGAGTCCAGCGTGCTCCTGGCGCGCAAGATCCTCGACCTGCTCGGCTTCGAGGGCAAGGTCTACTACGCGGTTACTGGATCCGAAGCCAACGAGGCGGCGTTCAAAATCGCACGCCAGTATCACCGGCAGACACCCGGCGGAGCCGGACGCTACAAGATCATCGGTCGCGTTCGCAGCTACCACGGCAACACGCTGGGCGCGCTCAGCGTGTCGGGCCAGGAAGAGCGGCGGCTCGGTTACGAGCCGCTCGCGCCCGGTTTCCTGCACGTGGAAGCGCCCGACTCCTATCGCGGCAGTGCGGACTGCGCCGCCGCGCTCGAAGAGGCGATCCTCGCGGAAGGTGCAGAGAGCGTCGCCGCGTTCGTCATGGAGCCCGTGATTGCCGGCGGTGGCGTGCTCATTCCGCCCGAGGATTACCTNCCGCGGGTGCGCGAGATCTGTGACCGCCACGGTGTATTGCTGATCCTCGACGAGGTGGTGACGGGCTTCGGCCGCACCGGGCGCTGGTTCGGGCATCACCACTGGGGTGTCGAGCCGGACATCCTCACGCTCGCCAAGGGCATCGCGAGTGGCTACATGCCGCTTTCTGCGACGGTGGTGAGCCAGCGTGTCTTCGAGGCTTTTCTGGCGAAGCCCGGGGGTCTCGAGCACTTCCGGCACGTGAACACCTATGGCGGCCACCCGGTTGCCACGGCCGTGGCACTGCGCAACATCGAGATCGTGGAACGCGAGGGTCTGGTGGAGCGCGCCGCCAAGATGGGTCGGCAGCTGCTCGAGTCCTTGCAGAACCGGCTCGACCACCCACAGGTGGGCGATGTCCGGGGCCTCGGTCTGCTCATCGGGATCGAGTTGGTGCAGGACCGCGCAACGCGCGAACCGCTCTCGGGCGACGCCGCGGCGCGCGTCGTAAAACATTGTGCTCGGGAAGGGGTAATCGTCGGGCGAACGGTCAATACGGCTCCCGGGTTTTCGAACGTCCTCATCGTCGCACCGCCGTTCACTCTCTCCGAATCGGAAGCCGAGCTTCTGGTCGGAACGCTCGAGGGGGCGCTCACCAAGGAGCTCGGCGCCGGCTTCCGGGGGTGAGGGTCCTCGCGTTCAACTACGGGAGCTCCTCCGTCCGCTGCTCGCTCGTCGATACGCGTGACGACCGGGTCCTCGGCGGTGCTGTCATCGAGCGGGTGGGTCAGTCTGGAGCTTGCCTGACCGACGAGTTTTCGGACGAACCCTCGACCCGAGAAATAGCCGCTCCCGACCACGCCGAAGCGATCGGGAGGCTGCACGCGTTGCTTCGGGAGAGCGATCTAGGTGGACCGTTTGCGATCGGTCACCGGGTCGTGCACGGGGGGGAACGTTTTCGTTCCGCCACGCGGATCGACGATGAGGTCGAACACGCGATCGAGGAGCTGATTCCGTTGGCGCCCCTCCACAACCCACCGAGCCTCGCGGGCATTCGCGCGGCGAGGGCTGCCTTTCCCGATGCGGTTCAGGTTGCGGTATTCGACACGGCGTTCCACCAGACGCTTCCACCGCGCGCGTATGTCTACCCGATTCCGTACGAACTCTACGAGGAGGACCGGATTCGCCGCTACGGCTTCCACGGAACTTCGCATCGCAATGCGGCGGAGCGCGCCGCAGAGCTGCTCGGGTTGGCTCCGGGCAAGTTTTCGGGCATCACCTGTCACCTGGGAAACGGTTCCTCCGTGACGGCAGTCGAGAACGGTGAGTCGATCGACACGTCTATGGGCATGACTCCGCTCGAGGGCTTGATGATGGGTACGCGCAGCGGCGACATCGACCCGGGTGTGCTGGGTCATCTCGCCGATTCTCGTGGAATGACGCTTCGGGAGGTGATGGAGTTGCTCTCGGCGCAGAGTGGACTCCTGGGCATCTCGGGGGTCTCGTCGGACCTGCGCGATGTCGAAAGCGCTGCGCAAGCCGGGAACCCGCGCGCAGAGCTCGCGCTCGACGTATTCGCCTACCGTGTTCGAAAGTACCTCGGCGCCTACCGAGCGGTGCTGGGACGCGTCGACGGCATCGTCTTTACCGGAGGCATGGGCGAGAACAGCGCGCCGCTGCGCCGAAGAATTGCGGGTCGCCTCGAGCACCTGGGCGTCTCGCTCGACACCGCCCGAAACCGGGCCTGCACCGGATCGGAAACGCTGATCTCTTCACCCGAATCCACAGTTCCGATCCTCGTGGTGCCGTGTCGAGAGGAACGCGTGATCGCGCGCGAGGTGAGCCGCCTGATGGGTGAGCCGTGAGCCGCCGTCTGGCGCGCATCCTCGGCGTTTCGCTGCTGCTGCTCTCCGCAGGCGAGGTTCTGCTCCTGCAGTGGGCGTGGCTCAGCTTCGCGGGTTCCGGTCTCTCGGTGCTCGGGGCCGCGGCGGCGCTCGTGGCGCTCGGCGCCTTCAATTTCGCCGCCCTGGCGTGGTCGCGCCGATGCCTCCGGGCCAACAGCGGAATGCGGTTGATCGGGCGCACCTGGTTGCTGGGCAGCGTCGCGGCGCTGCTCGCGGGGATCCTGCTGGCGGGAGTATTCGTCCTGGCCGGGGGGGGCGTGTGGTTCTTCGGCGGTGAAGCCCTGGTGCGCCCCACGCTCGCCTGGCTCGGAGGTGCGAGCGTGCTGCTGGCCTTCGGGTCGGTGCTCTGGGGCGCTTCGGTGGGGGACCGCCGCGTGCGGGTAGACCGCGTCGACCTGCGTGTGGCAAAGCTGGCCCCGGAAAATCCCGAGTTGCGCATCGCGCAGATTTCAGATCTCCACATCGGTCCGTTGCTGGGTCCGGAGAGGGTGCGCGAATTCGTGGAGCGAATTCGGCGGGTGGAACCCGATCTGATCGTCATCACGGGCGATATCTTCGACTTCGATCCCGCCTACGTGGAGGAAGGGTGTCGCGCGCTTGCGGGGCTCCATGCGCCCCACGGCGTTTACGCGGTGCTGGGAAACCACGACGTGTACACGGGCGCGGGTGTCGTTGCCGACGGGTTGGCGCATCACACCGGGATCCGTTTGCTGCGCGACGAATGGGAGCTTCTCTCGGTAGGGAGAACCGAGCTGGCGGTTGCCGGTGTCGAGGATTCCGGCCAGGGCTGGACGGAGCGCGAATCCGAAAATCTCATTCTGGAGCGCCTCGCGGGCGAGATTCCCGATCGCCTGCCGAGTCTTCTACTCGCTCACAGACCCAGCTACTTTGGCCAGGCTGCGCGGCTCGGGTTTTCGGTCGTGCTTTCCGGGCACACCCATGGTGGCCAGGTTGCCTTGCCGCTGGCGCACCATTACAACCCGTCGCGGCTCATCAGCCACTGGACCCGGGGGGTCTTTCGTGCCGGAGAATCCACGCTGTACGTGAGCCGGGGGCTCGGAATGGCCGGTCTGCCGTTGCGGATCAACTGCCCACGCGAGATTACCCTGCTCCATCTCGCCCCCGTGCCAGGTTGAGAAATTCAGGATGTGCGAGAGTGGTTCCACTGAGATGGATAACCAGGCATCCTTTCCCCAATGAATCAGGCGAATTTGTCGGAAGCGGTGGTGGCGGCGGGCTCCGGAGTGTCTGCGGTGTCGAGCGCTCCCGTCGTGATCGGTGCCGGAGGCATCGATAGCCTCCTGAACGATACGCTGGCTCCTTTTGCCAGTTGGCTTTCGGAGATGGTTTTCTACGAGGTCTCCATTGGTGGCGTGGAGTTCCCACTCATCGTCGCCTGGCTGATCGCGGGAGCCAGCTACTTCACCGTCTATTTCCGCGGTGTGAATATCCGCGGGATGTGGGATGGGCTCGCGCTGCTGCGCCCCAGCGCCGACAAGCGGGACCAGCCGGGAGAGATCTCGCACTTCCAGGCTCTCGCGACTGCCCTGTCCGGCACCGTGGGAGTGGGAAATATCGCGCACGTGGCGGTGGCTATTTCGATCGGGGGCCCCGGTGCGATCTTCTGGCTCATCGTCGCCGGGCTGCTGGGAATGGCGTCGAAGTTCGTGGAGTGCACACTGGGTGTGAAGTACCGCATCCAGCACCCCGACGGCTCCGTCTCGGGCGGGCCCATGTTCTATCTGCACCGGGGACTTGCGGAGCGCGGCTGGCCGCGTCTGGGCCGCGGTCTCGCCATCTACTACGCGATCTGTATCAGCGTGGGTTGCCTCGGGGCGGGAAGCATGTTCCAGTCGAACCAGGCCTATGTTCAGTTCCTGGGCGTCACGGGCGGCGATGCCAGTTTCGTCGCCGGCCGCGGCTGGAGCTTTGGGCTCGTTCTCGCGCTGTTGGTCGGTGTGGTGACGCTCGGGGGAATCAAGAGCATTGCGCGGGTGGCGGGCCGTCTCGTTCCCTTCATGGCGCTTCTCTACGCCGCCGCTGCTCTTTTCGTGATCGCCGCGAACTTTCAGCGTATCCCCGAAGCGGTGCGATTGATCGTGACCGGAGCCTTCGCACCGGAGGGTGTGGCGGGCGGTGCCGTGGCGGTGATGATCCTGGGCTTCCGGCGGGCGGCGTTTTCGAATGAGGCTGGGATCGGCTCGGCGGCCATTGCACACTCCGCCGTGCGAACCACCGAACCCATCACCCAGGGCCTCGTGGCCCTGCTCGAGCCCTTCATTGACACCGTGGTGGTCTGCACGCTGACGGGGCTCGTGATCACGCTCACCGTCTACGAACCCGCCCTGGGAAGCAGCGGCATCAGCGGCGTGGAACTCACCTCGAGCGCCTTTGCCAGCGTCATCTCCTGGTTCCCCTACGTGTTGGCGGTGGTGGTAATGCTCTTCGCCTACTCGACGATGATCGCCTGGTCGTATTACGGTCTCGAGGGCTGCATCTATCTCTTCGGCCCGGGGCGCGCCACGCACGTGGTCTTCAACCTGGTCTTCTGTGCCTCGGTGGCGCTGGGTGCCGCCACGCAGCTGAAGGCGATCCTGGACTTCTCGGATGCTCTGATCTTCGCCATGGCGTTGGCCAACATCCTGGGCCTCTACATGCTCGCACCCGTGGTACGCCTGGAATACGAGCGTTACCGGAGCCGTGTCCGGCGCTGAGTCGCTTCCGGCGCGTGCCGGGGTGGTGGTGATCGGCGGTGGCATCGTCGGTTGCAGCGTTGCCTACCATCTCGTTCGGCGCGACTTCCGCGACGTCGTGCTTCTCGAGCGGAAGCAGCTTACCTGCGGGACGACCTGGCACGCGGCTGGCCTCGTGGGACAGTTGCGAGCCACCCACAACATGACGCGTCTCGCCCAATACTCCGCGCAGCTCTATGCGCGGCTGGCCGAGGAGACCGGTCAGGAGACGGGGTTCAAGCGCACCGGTTCGCTCTCGGTGGCGCGCGGAAAGGAGCGCCTGGAGGAGTTGCTGCGCGGCGCCTCCATGGCGCGCTGCTTCGGACTCGAAGTGGAGGTGCTGCCGCTGGGGGAGGTGGCCGAGCGGTGGCCCCACGCCCGCGTCGACGATCTCGCCGGAGCCGTCTACCTGCCCGGCGACGGCTCCGCGAGTCCCGTGGACACGACACGGGCGCTGGCGGCGGGTGCCAGGGCCGGGGGCGTTCGCATCTTCGAGAACACCGGGGTCAGTGACGTGATCTGCGAAGACGGCCGCGTGCGCGGTGTGGTCACCGAGCACGGCGAGATTTCCTGCGAGCACGTGGTCAATGCCGCGGGGATGTGGGCGCGGGAAATAGGAAACCGGTCGAACGTCAACGTTCCGCTGCACGCTGCCGAGCACTTCTACGTCATCACCGAGCCCATCCCGAACCTGCCGGCACAGCTACCGACACTGCGCGATCCGGATGGCTGCGCGTATTTCAAATGCGAAGCGGGCGGCCGCCTGCTGGTGGGTTTCTTCGAGCCGGTCGCCAAGCCCTGGGGTATGCAGGGTATCCCCGAGGACTTTGCCTTCGACTCGCTGCCCGAGGACTGGGAGCACCTGGAACCGGTGCTCGAGAGCGCCGCCGAGCGGGTGCCCGCGCTCCGGGAAGTGGGTATCAGGACCTTCTTCAACGGCCCCGAGAGTTTCACACCCGACGACCGTTACCTGCTGGGTCCGGCACCGGGCCTGCGCGGTTATTGGGTGGCCGCGGGCTTCAATTCGGTGGGAATTCAGTCCGCGGGAGGCGCGGGAAAGGTGCTGGCGGACTGGATGCTCGACGGCGCTCCTCCGATGGATCTCTGGGACGTGGACTTGCGCCGCATGCTGCCTTTCCAGGGGGATCCCGAGTACCTGCGCGAGCGCTGTGTCGAGGGCCTGGGGCTTCTCTACGCCATGCACTGGCCCTTCCGGCAGTACACCACCGCGCGCAACGTGCGGTGCTCGGCACTCCACCGCGAACTCGCAGACGCGGGCGCTTGCTTCGGCGAACTGGCGGGTTGGGAGCGGGCCAACTGGTTCGATCCGGGTCACCGGCCCGGCGAACCCCCGCCACGCTACGAGTACAGCTACGGGCGCCAGAACTGGTTCGAGCACTCCGCGGCGGAGCACCGCGCGGCCCGCGAGCAGGTGGTGGTTTTCGACCAGAGCTCCTTCGCGAAGTTTCGCGTGGAGGGGGCGGACGCGCTGCGTGTTCTGAACCGGGTGTGCGCCAACGACGTGGACGTGGAGCCGGGCACCACGGTCTACACCCAATGGCTGAACGAGCGGGGTGGAATCGAGGCCGACCTCAGCGTCACGCGTTGCGAAGAGGCGAGCTTTCTGGTGGTCTCCGGTGCCGCGACCGCGCTGCGCGATCAGCATTGGCTTCGGGACCACCTGCCAGACGGCTCCCGAGCGGTCGTCCGCGAAGTTACGGAAGAGCTGGCGGTGTTGAGTGTGATGGGGCCCGGATCCCGGGAGTTGTTGGCGCCCCTATGCGGTGCCGACCTCTCCAACGCCGCTTTTCCCTACCGCGCTTCGCGCCAGGTCGAGATCGCCGGCGTGGCGCTGCGGGCCACGCGCATCAGCTATGTGGGAGAGCTGGGCTGGGAGCTCTATGTGGCTGCAGTGCACGCGCCCCGCCTGTACCGGGCGCTGCGCGCCGCCGGTGCCCGAAACGCCGGGTACCACGCGCTCGACTCGTTGCGCATGGAAAAGGGCTACCGCCACTGGGGGCACGACGTGACCCCCGACGACACTCCTCTGGAAGCGGGCCTGGGATTTGCGGTGGCCTTTGGCAAGGCCGAACCCTTCCTGGGCCGTGACGCGCTCCTGCGCCAGCGCGAGGCGGGCCTCGAACGGCGTCTGCTCTCCTTTGCGCTCGACGATTCGGAGCCTCTCCTGTTGCACGACGAGCCCATCTGGCGTGACGGACGCCTGGTGGGCCGCACCACTTCGGGCGCGTACGGCCACAGCCTGGGTCGTTCTCTGGCGTTGGGGTACGTCGAGTGGGGTCGCGACGATCGCGCGTCCGACTTGTGCGCCAGCCGCTGGGAAATCGAAATTGCCTGCCGGCGCCATGCCGCACGCGCCAGCCTGCGTCCCTTCTACGACCCGAAGAGCGAGCGCCTGGAGCGCTGAGCGCCGCGTTTCGCCGAGAACCTCCGAGCCGGTTCGGATAGGATACGCGGTCCTTGAACCAGCTGCGCCGATCGACGAAGTTTGCCTACGGAATCGGCCAGGTCGCCGAGGGCATCAAGACCCGCGGCTTCGACTACTTTGCGTTCTTCTATTTCACGCAAGTCCTGGGCCTCTCCGGTTCGTTGGCGGGTCTGGCGGTGGCGGCCGCTCTCGTCTTCGACGCATTCACGGATCCGATTGCAGGTCATCTTTCGGACAACTGGAAGTCGCGCCTTGGGCGCCGGCATCCCTTCATGTACGCCGCTGCGGCCCCGTTGGCTCTGGCCTGGTTTCTGCTCTTCTTCCCCCCTTCGGAATTGGGACAGACCGGTTTATTTCTCTGGTTCCTGGGCTTTGCCGTGCTCGTGCGCGCGTCGATGACGCTCTACCACGTGCCGCACATGGCGCTCGGCGCCGAACTCAGTGACGACTACGCCGAACGCACCTCCGTGGTCCAGTACCGGACCCTATCCGGTATGGTCGGAGGGTTCGGTGTCATCTTGCTGGGCCTCCAGTTCTTTTTCCCGGAGACGCCCGCGTTCCGAAACGGCCTGCTCGATCCGTCCGGTTACCCGGCGTTTGCATTCTTCACTGGTCTCGTCATGTTCGTCACGGTCTGGTACTCGGCGTGGGGAACGCGGCGCGAAATCCCTCACCTGCCCGCTCCGCCCGAGAACCCGCAGCCCTTCTCACTGCGGGCGACCTTTGAGGAATTCCGTCTGGCCTGGGAGAATCATTCGTTCCGCGCGCTATTCGTCGGAACGTCGGCGTTCGCTGTATCGATCTCGATCGGGACGACGCTCGGAACGCACCTGAACGTTTTCTTCTGGGGCTTCAGCACCGGTCAGATCTCGATCCTGTTCATTGCGCTGGCCATCGGCTTCGGGGTCGGCGTTCTTCTCTCGGGCTATCTGCACCGGCATTTCGACAAGAAACCCAGTCTGCTCGTGGCGTGTCTGGTATCGAGTGTCGCCGGTTCGGCTGCCGTGGCTCTGCGCCTCATGGACCTGCTTCCGGCCAACGGTGAAGCCTTGCTCCTGTACATCGTGTCGAGCCTGCTCTTCGCCATGGGTGTGATGGCCGGTGTCGGGTACACCTCGGCGGGCTCGATGATGGCCGATGTCGCATACGACCAGTTTCTGCGCACCGGGCGGAACCAACAGGGAATCTTGTTTGCCGCCACCGCCCTGTCCGGCAAACTGGGTTCGGCCGGCGGGCACTTTCTCGTGGGTGTGGGTATCGACCTGATCCGGTTTCCCCTGAAAGCGGATCCGGCGGCGGTGATTCCCGACTTGATCGTGCGGCTCGGAGTGCTGAGCCTGGTCTCAGCTCCCTTTGCCCTCGCCGGGGTCTATGCCATTTCGCGCTATCGAATCAGCCGGGAGTCCTACGAGGCTTCGCGGCGAGGGGTGCCGGAGGTCGGCTGACACTTTGTGCGCCACTCCTTTTNTGCCGCGAGCCCAACTCGCCGGGGTAGACTTGAATGCACAAGGAGGACGTGCGATGAGCGGTGTTCTCGAGGAAAAGGTCGTGATCGTGACGGGATCCGCTGGCGGGATCGGCGAGGGCTACGCCCGGGCCGTATCCGAAGCGGGCGCAAAGGTCGTGGTGGCAGACCTCGACGAGGGCGGTGCGAAGCGCGTTGCCGAGTCGATCCAGGGTGCGGGTGGTGATGCGGTGGCGGTTGGCGTGGACATTGCCTCCGGCGAATCCTGCAGAGCGATGGCGGAAGCCGCGGTCGCGACGTACGGCGGCATCGACGGACTCGTGAACAATGCGGCGCTCTTCGGTGGCATCAAGCACGAATCGCTGCTGCGTGGAGACTTCGACTATTACCTGAAGATCTTCGACATCAACATGCATGGCGCGCTGCGTTGCGTGCGTGCCTGTTTCCGGTCGATGCGCGAGCGCGGAGGCGGCGCGATTGTCAACCAGTCTTCGACGGCCGCGTGGATGCCGGCCGGAACCTACGGAATCACCAAGCTCGGGATCAACGGCCTCACGCGCGATCTCGCGACCGAACTGGGCGATATGAATATCCGGATCAACGCCATCGCTCCGGGCCCGACGGATACCGAAGCATTGCGCGGCGGCGTGCCGGGCGAGGTGATCGATGGCATCGTGTCACAGATGGCTCTGAAACGGCGGGGGCAGCCCGAAGATCTCTGTGGAACCTGCGTATTTCTGCTGTCCGATGCCTCCGCCTGGATGACGGGTCAGATCCTGACTGTAGATGGCGGGCACACCTTCCGCGTCTGAAGCCTCGAACTGGAGAACCCATGGGCGAACTCGCACCGCTTGACCCCGAAGAACGGCTGCTCGTCGACGGCACCCTGCGCGAAGCCACGGGGGGCGGGCGTTTCGAAAACCTCGATCCTGCGACCGAGGAGCGGCTCGGCAGCTGCGCCGACGCGACGGAAGCGGACATGGACGCCGCGATCGCCGCGGCGCGCCGGGCCTTCGACGAGACGGACTGGTCGACGAACCCCGAGTTTCGCAAGCGCTGTCTCGGGCAGCTTCGGGATGCGCTTGCGGAAGAAATCGAGACCCTTCGCACCATCCTCGTTCTGGAAGCGGGCGTACCGGTTGCGCTTACCCAGTGGTACCAGTTGGATCCGCTCGTCGGCGATCTCGCGTACTGGCGCGACCAGATCGACGCGTTCGAGGTAGAGAGAGAGCTCCCGGTCAAAGAGGTGATGGGCCGGGCCACGCGGCGCACCGTGCGCCGCGAGCCCTTTGGGGTCGTTGGCGCGATCACGCCCTGGAACGTCCCGCTGCACCTCATCGTGGTGAAGCTCGGTCCGGCGCTGGCAACGGGCAATACGGTGGTCTTGAAGCCACCCCCCGACACGCCGTGGTGCGGAACGACCTTTGGTCGCCTGGTGGCCGAGCGTACCGACATACCGCCGGGCGTCGTCAACGTGATCACGTCTTCGGACCACACGATCGGCGAGCGCCTCGTTGCGGACTCGCGCGTCGATCTGGTCTCCTTCACCGGCTCTACGGCAACCGGTAAACGCATCATGGAAGTGGGCGCATCGAACATCAAGAAGCTCTTCCTCGAACTCGGCGGCAAGAGTGCGCACATCGTGCTCGACGATATCGATCCGGCCGAGGCGGCGGCTTCCTTCTTGGCGGNCTGTACACACGCCGGCCAGGGTTGTTCGAACCTGACCCGCATCCTGGTGCCGCGGGCTCGCTACGAAGAGGGAGTCGAAGCCGTCGTGAAGGGGGTCCAGGCGGTTGCGTACGGTGATCCGCGTGACCCGAAGAACATGATGGGTCCGGTGATTCGCAAGTCGCAGCACGAACGGATCCTGGGAATCATCGAGGCCGGAAAGCACCAATCGCGGCTCGTCTGCGGCGGGGGGGTTCCGAAGGGGTTTGACCGTGGCTATTTCATCGAACCCACCGTGTTCGCGGACGTCTCGAACGAGAGCCCGCTCGCCCAGGATGAGATCTTCGGTCCGGTGCTCTGTGTGATTCCCTACGAAGACGATGACGATGCCGTGCGGATCGCAAACGACTCGCGTTACGGGCTGTCGGGCGCGGTGACGGGAGCGGATTCCGAGCGCGCCCACGCGGTTGCCCGCCGGATTCGCACGGGCACGATGTCGGTCAACGGCGGGCAGTACTTCGCGGTCGATGCGCCCTTTGGAGGCTACCGCGAGAGCGGTCTGGGCCGGGAGAACGGCAGCATGGGCTACGAGGAGTACCTCGAGACGAAATTGATCGCCTCGCCCGCCTGAGGGCAGAAAGCGTGCACTGCTAGACCAGGGCGCTGCACGCTAGTCCGACGCGCGTGGCAGCGCGGCAGCCGGCGGAGATGACGCGTTAGCGGTCGGCAGTGCTCATGGGGTGCCGTTACTCCGCGTTGGCCGCGTCCAGGGTTCGCTGCAGCCTGTTTGTGGTTTCGACGAATTCGTCGATGAACTGGTAGATCACGTCGGCCGAGCTCACTTCTTCCGTCAGGCGGCCCACGACCTGCCCGACGGGCAAACCGACCAGTTCGCGNGCCTTGGAGCCTTCCTTGCGCGCCGCGAGTCCGATCCGGGTCAGCGCCTCGGAGCAGGCCATGTACTGCAGCGGCATGGGCAGAGTTCCGGGGCAGTCCTCCCGTTCCCAGGCTTCGGTCCAGGCGGTTCGCAGCAGTCGCGCGGGCTTGCCGGAAAGCGAGCGGGAACGCACCGCGTCCTTCGGCCGCGCGCTGAAGAGCTTGTCCTTCATGAGGGGAGAGACATCGGCCTCGCGCACGGTCAGCCAGACCGATCCGGTCCAGATACCGGAAGCGCCGAGTGCCATGGCGGCGGCGGCCTGGCGGCCGTTTGCGATGCCGCCGGCACCGAGCACGGGTGTCGGCGCCACGGCGTCGACGATGTCCGGAATCAGCACCATCGAACCGATCTCGCCCGTGTGGCCGCCTGCTTCGGTTCCCTGGGCGACGATGATGTCGACCCCGGCTTGCTTCTGGCGCTGGGCGTGCTCTACCGCCCCGGTGAGCGCCGCGACCTTCACGTCGTGCGCGTGGGCCAGGTCGACGACGTCTTTCGGCGGCGGGCCGAGTGCATTTACGAGCAGCTTTACGCCCTTGTGATGCAGGGCGACTTCGACCTGGTTGCGTCCGCCGCCGTCGGTCCAACCCAGGAGCCCGGTGCTGCCACCGCCAACGCCCGAGTCGCTGATTTCTTTCGTAAGCGGCGGTACCTCGTATTCCTCGAGCACGTGTTCGATCCACTGCTTGGTTTCTTCCGGGATCATGTTCTGGAAGACGCTGGCATCGACCTCACCGGTCTCGGCGTCGGTCTTTCCGAGGCCCTCGTCTTTCCCCGCATAGCTCATGGGCATCACCGTATCGACGCCGTAGGGCTTCCCGTCGACGTTGTCGTCGATCCACCTGAGTTCGAGCTCGAGCTGTTTCGGAGAAAAGACCAGGGCGCCCAGAACCCCCAGGCCGCCGGCGTTGGTGACCGCAGCGACGACGTCGCGACAGTGGCTGAAGGCGAAGATCGGAACGTCGATGCCGAAGAGGTCGCAGAGATCGGTGCGCATGGGGGCCTCCGAGAATGGGTGAAAAGCGGCTCGAATCGAGCCGCGAGTATAGTGTGTCCTTGCATCGGCACGCTGGAGTGAGACCCATTGGCACCATGAGCACCTCGTCCGCACTCCCCATGGATCCCGATTGTATTTCTCCCGGGTGGCTCACTGGGGCGCTTCGCGAGCGGTTCCCAGCCGCAGCGGTGGTTTCCGTCGAGGTGCTCGAGGTCCGGCACGGCACCAATTCGCATGCCCGTTTGCGTCTCGAACATGCGGTGGATTGCGGCTTGCCCGAGGTCGCCTTCCTGAAGCTCCCCCCCCAGGACCCGTCTCGCCGCGAAGCGGTCAACAAAACGGGAATGGGACGCCGCGAGGCACTTTTCTACCGGACTCTCGCCGACCGCGTTCCCATGCGTGTGCCGTGTCCCTACGTCGCGCGGTTCGAAGAAGCCTCGGGTTCGTTCGTTCTGCTCATCGAGGATCTCGATACCGCGGGATGCACCATTCCCGATACGGTTGCCGCCCTGAGCTTCGAACAGGCAGTGCTTGCGATGGGCGACTACGCCGCGCTGCACGTCCGTTACGAAGACGACGAAATCCGTGCGCGCGAGGCGGGGTGGGTGGATCGAATGCCTCGGGGCAGTGACTTCGGGACGACGTTGCTCCAGTACGGGCTCGACCACCACCGCGATCGGTTGACCGATGCATTCGCCGAGCTGGCGGGGCTCTACATCGAGAAGCAATCCGCGCTGGAAGAAGTATGGGAGCGCGGCTCGGTCACCGTGTTGCAGGGCGACAGCCACATCGGAAACCTCTTCGAGGATCACGGGCGACCGGGTTTCCTCGACTGGGGACTCATCCACCTCGGTTCGCCGCTGCGCGACGTCGGCTACTTCATCTGCATGGCGCTCTCCCCTGCAAACCGGCGCAAGCACGAGCGAGAGCTCCTCGAACGCTACCTGGAGGCGCGCCGCGAGCTCGGCGGTGAGCCGATCGGGTTCGATGAGGCGTGGCTGCTCCACCGCGTGCACGCCGCGTACAACGTCCCGGCCTCCTGTCCGACCGTGACCTTTCCGGAGAATGCAATTCCCGCGCAGGCGCGGACTTCCGCCGCGTTCCTGGAGCGCGCGGAGTGCGCGATCGAGGATCTCGAGGCGCGCGCGGCACTGCGCGAAGTCGCTGGGATCTAGGGTGCGCCTCGCGCCTGGGTCCCGCCCACCCAGGCGCTCTGTGGGGCGGGTCGAGGCGAGCGTATTGGCGGTGAACATTCCGAGCGAATCGAAACCAGGCCCCGTGCCGATGTAGGCCCCGCGAAAGCGGGCGGTCGGGATCACCCTTCGCCCTGACGACGCCATCTCTCTCCAGCTCGATCAGAACTCCGCAAGCCGCAAGACAGGTGCGACAACAGGGCCGGACCATGTGCTGTCCGGGCACGAGCGCTCTCCGTCGTGATTCGGGAATGCGGCCGCGGGCAGGCCCTCAGCCGGGTCGCGGCGGGGAGGTTGCGTCCCGGTGCGGCTCGATGAATTTCGCGCGATACGCTGCGAAGTCCTGCTTGATGCTCGTCTCGGTCAGGCCGTACTCCGCGAGCGTGTACTGGTGGGACGGTCGTTTGTCACGTGGATTGTCGGCGAGCCAGCCCTGCATCCCGACCCGAGCCGCGGGCGTCATTTCGATCCCGAAGACGCCGTACGCTCGCTCGATTTCGCGGACCGGATCTTTCAGCGCTTCCTGGAACCAGATGTCGACGAAGCGATCCTCGCCCCATCGCTCGCGTGATTTCATGGCCCGAAGCGTTCCCCATGCCAGGCGTTTCTGCCATTGAGAAGCCGCTTCGTTCGCCGACTGGTCGTCGCTGTAGAGTGCCCACAGGGCGTGGTTCATCGAAGCCGCTGAAGGAATAGTATCGAGTGGGTCGCGGTGAGTCTGAATCACACGCGCGTCGGGGAAGACGGAAAAGAGCGTGTCCACGTATCCCAGGTGGCCGGGCGTCTTGAGAACCCAGCGCCCGCGGATGTCGTTGCGCTGCCGTTTCTGCCACTGCAGAAATTGAAGGAGTTTTTTCAGGTAGCGGTATGCCGGAGTCCAGTCCTGCTCGTCGAGCCAGTTCCGGTACGTCGGGATGTTGGCGAATGCCTCGGGCACGTGAGACAGGAAGGAATGTTCGAGGAGCATGATCTCCTCGTCGGGCGCCTGGGCGTTCCAGGGGTGAATGGAAGCCTGCCTCGGGTCGGCTTCGAGAATTGCGGCGACTTCGGCTTCGGCGATCGGAATGCGCGGGTCGGGCTCGTTCCAGTTCGTCCCGGTATGCGGTGCGGGGAACCGCGTTTCCCACCACAGGGCCGCGTGATTGCGCGGATCGCTCGCGATGATGCGGTGGAGCATCGTGGTCCCAGTTCGCATCAATCCGATCACGACCAGCGGCGCACCGATCTCTTCATCGAGGATCTCGGGATGCCGGGTGATCCAGTCCTGGGTCTTCAAGCGGGTTTCGAGGCTCTCGANGATCCGGCTCCTGAGAACCAATCGGCCCAGTTCGTTCAGAGGCGCCTCCTCCCTCAGCGACCTCAGGAGCACGCCGAGGGGCTCGCGGAACTCGTCATCGCCGAAATCGCTCAGGCCCGTATTTGCCTGCGCCTCTGCCAATAGATCCGCAGCATCGAAGGCCGACCGATTCTCAGCAGATTTGCGCCTCATTTCAGCACTTCCTCGGTTCGAGAGCCCAATTAAAGGGAATTCGAGAGTAAAAGGGAATTCGAGAGTAAAAGGGAATTCGAGAGTAAAAGGGGAATTCGAGAGTAAAAGGGAATTCGAGAGTAGAATGTCTCGCTCGGTGCATCAAAGGCAACCGACCGAGGAGCAGAGAGGACACGCCGATGAATCACCCGGTTGCGACGCCGATCCAGCACGAACACGAACGGCTCGCGCTCGAGTTGACCGAACACCCGGTCGTGAAGGCGGCTTTCGACCGCGTCTCGAAGCATTGGTTGGCCAAGGCAAGCCCCAGTCCGGAGATGCGGAACTGCTTCGAGGCCGCCTTCGAGGAGGTGATGTTCGCGGCGGCCGTATGGTCGCTGAATCGAGATCCGCTGCGCCCCAAGGTCGTCGCGATCACCCGGTTGGAGCACAAGCTCGGGGAATTGCGCATTCCGGGCTCGCGCTGGGGAATAGACAACCCGGACTCGATCTACCGGGTCATCCCGATCGCCGGCGATGAGCGCTACCGGATTTCCGGTCGGGTCGCCGAGGCGCGTCTCTCGGAGAACTACTTCACGCTCTGGGATGAGAGCTTCAATACGGTCGACGTGTTGAATGGCAGCGAGCTTTGCCTGGACGATGAGCGTCGCTTCACGATCACGGTCGACGCCGATCCGGCGGGAGACCGCCCGAACCACATCCGCTCGGCCCCCGCGGCCAAGGAGTTCTACATCCGGGACGTGGTGCAGGATTGGTCCGTCGAGACGCCGAACGAGTTCGAGATCGAGCGGCTCGGCGGGGAGCCGTCACGGCCCCCAATCGGGCTCGAGGAGCAGGCGGAGCTGACCGCCGCCTTCATGCTCCGCTACGCCGACAGCACCGTGCGCTGGAACCAGCAGGCCTACGACAAGCCGGCCAATGAACTCCAGTTCAAGATCGACCGGGAAACGGACGGCGCTCTCCGCAACCAGATCTACATTCTCGGCCACTTCGATCTCGAAGAAGACCAGGCGCTGGTGGTCGACGTGAACACCGGCGGCGCGGGCTACTTCGTCGCTCCCATCACCAATTGCTGGGGCACCACGAACGACATCGTTCACCGGACGAGCAGCCTCAACCTGGCACAATCCGTCCCGAACGCCGATGGAGGCTATAGCTTCGTTCTCGCGAAACAGGATCCGGGCGTTCACAACTGGCTCGACCCCTGCGACATGCGCGAAGGCATCCTGACGCTGCGCTGGGCCGAGTTTCCGGGGGAACGTCCCGCTCCCGAGGTCGGTGCTGCGAGTCGGGTCGTCTCGTTGTCGAAGTTGCGAGATGCACTGCCCGAAGACACGATATTCGTGACACCCGAAGAGCGCGCCCAACAGTGCGCAATTCGCGCTGCGGGCTACATGAGACGATTGCCGGAAGGCTGATTTCGGGACGAGGGAGCTGCGGATGTCCACCAACGTTGGGGACCGACCGGTCTGGCTCATCACCGGCTGTTCGACGGGAATCGGTCGCGAGATCGCTCGCGCGGCACTCGGGGCTGGCGAGCGCGTTGCACTCACAGCCCGCGATGCCGCGCGCGTCGAGGATCTGGCTCTCGAATACCCGGATCAGACGATCGCGCTCTCCCTCGACGTCACGGAGCAGACGCAGATCGACGCGGCGGTTGCAGCGACGGAGTCCGCCTGGGGTCGGATCGACGTTCTCGTGAACAATGCCGGCTACGGGTATATCGGCGCGGTCGAGGAGGGGGTGGACGCAGAGGTTCGCACCATGTTCGACACGAACTTCTTCGGCCCGGTGGCGATGATCAAGGCGGCGTTACCGGGGATGCGTGCGCGACGCTCTGGATACATCGTGAACATCTCTTCGACCACGGGCTTGATCTCGAATCCGGGAAACGTCTACTACAGCGCATCGAAGTTTGCGCTCGAGTCCTTGTCGGAAGGACTCTCGAAAGAACTCGTCCCGTTTGGCATCCGGGTGACTGCCATCGAGCCCGGATTTTTTCGCACGGACTGGTCCACGCGTTCCATGAAGGAATCGACGCGGACGATTGCGGACTACGACGATACGGTGGGGGTTCGCCGCAGGATGATCCGGGAGGCGAAGGCGCCGAATCCCGGGGACCCGAAGCGGATTGGAGACGCGGTCGTGATGCTGAGCCAGCTGGCCGAGCCCCCCCTCCATCTGCTGCTCGGGCGCGATGTCTACGCTGCCTTTCGAGAAAAGCTCGAAGCGCTGCAAACGTCGGTGGCCGAATGGGAAGCGGTCACGCTCGATGTCGAATTTCCCGAAGAGTGCGATTGATGCACGCGGGCGGAAGCCGAATCGAGGGCGAGGTGGCGAGGTTTCCGGGCGGTTCGGGAAGGCGTGCGCGTACTCGAGATCCGCAAGAAAAAAGACTTCGACATGCAGGTGCTCGAGACCAAAATGCGGCGCTATGCCGAGAAGGCCCGGGCATCGATCGACGCCGGCGAACTTCGAGGTCGACTCGAAACTGGAGCGCGGCGGAGATCCCGGGATCTTGCACACTCTCCGGCGGGTATTGCGGAGAAGTGGCGGCTTTCCGCTGTGCCTTTGCTCTGCCTGCTCGCTTGTTCTTCCGGCCCTTGTCTGACACCCTCTCCGGGCGTCCGTCGACACGGGTTGCACGAGGGTGACCGACATGACGACTGCGGCGAACAAACCCGAGACGCGCGGAATTTGTCGCACCTGCATGGTTTCTTGCGGCGTCTTCATGGAAATCCGGGACGGCCGTGTCGTGCGCCTCGTGGGAGACAAGGACGACCCCGCCTCGCACGGATACACCTGCTCCAAGGGACGTGACGTCGCCGAGCATCTCTACGGACCGAACCGTCTGCTGCGTCCGCTGCGCAGAACCGCAAGCGGCGATTTCGAGCCCATTGCGTCGCAGACCGCGATCTCGGAGATCGCCGAGTGCCTGCGCGCGATCGTGGACGAGCACGGACCCGCCTCCGTCGCGCTCTATGCTGGAACCTACGCCCTCGCACCGCCGGGAGGCATGCTGTCCGGTTCGTTCATGAACGCGCTGGGTTCCCCCATGACGTTCAGCTGCGGCTCGATCGATCAGCCGGGAAAGCTCCTGGCCCGGGCGCTCCACGGACGCTGGCACGGCGGGAGTCCGGCCTTTGGAGAGGCCGAGACCTGGCTGTTCATCGGGACGAATCCCGCCGTCTCGGGACTCGGCGGAATTCCCACCATCAATCCGAACTGGCATCTACACCGCGCGGTGAAGCGCGGCATCAAGATGATCGTGATCGACCCGCGTCGGACCGAAACTGCAAAGAAGGCGCTGATCCATCTTCAGCCCGTTCCCGGTGAAGACGCCGCGATCCTGGCGGGCATGGTTCGGATCGTTCTCGAAGAGGGCCTCTACGACAAACGCTTCGTGGAGGAGAATACGCAGAATCTGGAAGTGCTCCGCCGCTACGTCGAGCCGTTCACACCCGAGCTCGTGGCGAAGCGCGCCGATATTCCAGCAGCTCAGCTGATCGAGGCGGTGCGCGTCTTCGCATCGGCTGCGACGGGTGGCGCCAGCGCGGGGACCGGTTCGAATATGTCTCCTCGCGGCACACTGGCCGAGTACCTGCTGGCTTGCCTGGTGACCCTGTGCGGCTTTCGCTCGCGTGCCGGAGACCCGATTCCGAATCCCGGCGTGCTGGTGCCGCAGGGCCCGCGACGCGCCCAGCCGTTGGCTCCGACTGCAGCATGGGGCTTCCCTCCGAAACTTCGCATTCGCGGACTCTCCAACACGGCCTGCGGCCTGCCCACGGCAGCTCTCGCGGACGAGATCCTGCTGGAAGGTGAGGGGCAGATCCGCGCGCTGATCTGCCTCGGCGGCAATCCACTGACGGCGTGGCCGGATCAGATCAAGACCCGGGCGGCCCTCGAGGCCCTCGACCTGCTCGTGGTGCTCGATCCAAAGCTCAACCAGACCGCACGCTACGCGGACTACGTCATTCCTCCCAAGCTCACACCGGAAATTCCAGCGCTCACCTATGACTTCGAAGAACTCGAGTCCCACGCGCCGGGCTGGGGTTACCCGCTCCCGTACGCCGCGTATCGCGAGGCGCTCGTCGAACCGCCCGAAGGCTCTGAGCTCCTCGAAGACTGGGAGTTCTTCTATCGGCTCGGACGCGAGCTGGGGCTCGAGCTGCAGCTTTACGTGGGGATCCTGCGGACTCCCGGAGATCCTCCAAGTCGGCTGGTCGCACTCGACATGCAGAACGCGCCGACCACCGACGAATTGTTCGACATCCTGACCGAGGGTTCCCGAGTTCCGCTTGCCGAAGTTCGCAAGCACCACGCCGGTCGGGTCTACGAAGATCCGGATTCGGTCGTATTGCCCAGAGACCCCAACTGCGAGGCCTACCTCGAGCTCGGAAACGAAGCCATGATGGAACAGCTCGATGCTGCGGCTCGCCGGGGTGACTTCGAAGGCGACGCTGAATTTCCGTTCCGTCTCATCAGCCGGCGTCAGCCGAATACGTTGAATTCGCTCGGCCGAGACCAGCCGAAGCTGGTCCGCGAACGACCGCATCACCCCGCGTACATGCATCCGGCCGACATGGAAGCGCTCGGCGTCGAGCCCGGTGCGTTGGTGGCGATCACCTCCCGGCGCGCAACCGTACACGCGGTCGTCCAGGCCTCGGAAGACCTGCGTCGCGGCCTCGTCTCGATGAGCCACGGCTACGGAATCGACCTCGATCGGCTCGAAGCCGGCGCCGACCCGGGAGAACCGCAAGCCTATTCGATGGGCAATCACACCGGCGCCCTCGCGAGCGGCGAATTCGACTACGAGGAGCCCCACACCGGGATCCCGCGCATGAGTTCGATTCCCGTACGCGTTTCCATCGGACCCGGGCGGCGCGCGCAGTCCGGTTGAAGCCGGTGCCCCAGAGAGAGGTTTCGCCGGGCTCGAATCGGGTCGGGTGCGTGGGAGTTTTGCCCATGCTCCCGAGAATTGAATTCATGCGCAGAATTCTTCCCTGTCGAACCGAGGGCTCTAATCGACGCTGAGCCCGCCGTTGCCGTCGAGGTGTCCGCGCCGGCCACAGAATTCCTCGCGGGTCATCGCGTCGAGTACGGCGGGTTCTTCCACGGTTCCCCAGGTGCGGCGACCGTCATCGGTAAGGCAGGCGGCTTGGCCCCTGTGCGCTCTGCCGACCCGGTGCGAAACCGTGTAGGCCTCGACCGTGATGGGTCCCGTCCACTCGACCAGGGCTTCGCGCAGCGGGAAGGCGTCGGCCTGTTGTTGCAGGTTTTCGTAGCGGAATCCCTCGGCCGGAGGCTCGCAGGAGTAGATCCCGAAGGCGTGCTTGGCGAGCCAGCCCCCGTTGGCGCTGACGAAACCCGTGGAGCCGCGATCTTCCCGGACGCGTTCAGCCGTCCGCGCGACCGCGTGAAGCACGTAGCTGTTCAGCGGTCCACCGCCAAACGTGAGTCCCCCCGTGACGGTGAGCGGACGGTCCTCGGGAAGACCTAGCTCCGTTGCCGCCACTTGTACCGCGGAGGGGAAGCAACTGTAGAGATCCACATGATCGATCTCAGCGATTGTCTTCTCCGCGAGTTCGAGCGCGCGGGATCCTGCGACGCGCATCGCGGGAGAACGGTGGAACTCCGCGCGAGTGGACGCGAAGTTCGTGTCGTTGGCTTCTGTCGCGGCATGCAGGAAGACGAGCTTCTCATCGGGCACGCCCGCATCCCGTGCCGTCTCCAGCGAGCAGAGCAGGAGCCCCGCCGCCATGTCGACGCGGGCATTGGCGTTCATCAAGCGCGTGTAGGGGTGAGAGATCATCGGGTTGTCGGGCCCGGCACGGCGGATTTCCTGTGCGGAGTAGGGCTTGCGGATCCAGGCATTGGGGTTTTCGCACGCGACCGCGTTGAAGCCCGACCAGAGGGTCGATATGCGCCCGGCGTGGGTCTCCAGGGACTCGCCGCGCGCGAAACGGATCGCGCTTTCGATGATGGCGTACATGTCACTGGCGCTATTCATTCCGCGCGCGAGTTCTGCGTCGTGGAAGAGGGGCTTGTCGTCGCCGAGCATCCGGTTCGGGGTTCCGGGGGCTTCGGTCGTGGGGAGCGCAACTCCCTGGCGCTGGGCCTGTTTGTGACTGCGGCCGTTTTCCGCCCCGGTGATCAGGACGACCCCGCGTTGCCCGGCCTGGATCTTGCGCGCAGCATCGATTACGCAGGCCTGACTGAAGTTTCCGCCGTACGGAGTGCCGACGGTTTCGCCCGGCGTTGCGCCGAGCCTGCGCGCGACCTCGCGCCCGGGGTCTCCATAGCCCCACGCCCCGCGAAGTACGTAGATCGAATCCGCACGCTGCAGCAGCTTCGGAGCGCCGGAATCTTCTCCTGCCTGCCGGAGCGCCGAAGTCATCATTTCCAGCGGTTCGGCCGCTTCCTGCGGATCTTCCAGGCGCTGCAAAATCTGGCCAACCCCGACCAGGACCGGGGTCTCTTGCGCTGAACTCATCTTCGCTCCTTCGGTTCCGTCCCCAGCGGACGCCGACGTACCATACACGCCGCGAGTTGCCGCTGGCCTGGCGTTCGCGTGTATTATGCAGCGGGTCGATGGCGCTGCCAGCGCGGAGCAGCACTTCGGCCTTTCGAGCGCCCAGGACGGAGGAGCCCCCCATGAACCCCGACCACTGCCTGGTCGAGCGCGATGGCCACGTGCTCACCATCACCCTCAATCGGCCGGAGGCGAAGAACGCACTCAGCGGCGGAATGTTGGCTGGGATGTATCGCGGGTGGCGTCTGCTCGACGAGGATCCGGAGTTGCGCGTTGCAATCCTCACGGGCCGCGGCGACGTCTTCTGTGCCGGTGCCGATCTGAAGGCGATGGGCGGCGGTCAATCGGACGAAGAGTTCCAGAAGCTGATGGCGGAGGTGCCGGATGTCCACTGGCAGGCACTGCTCCGGCACAACCGCCCGCTGAAGCCCATCATCGCGGCAGTGGAAGGCTTCGCGGTCGCCGGGGGTACCGAGATCCTCCAGGGCACCGACATTCGAGTGGCTGCGGAGGATGCGATCTTCGGCGTCACCGAAGCCCGACGCGGGCTCTTTCCCCTGGGCGGCAGCAGCGTCCGACTGCGGCGACAGATTCCCTACACCCTCGCGGCCGAGATCCTGTTGACCGGGCGGAACGTCACGGCGCAGGAGGCGCTCGAGTTCGGACTGGTCGGCCGCGTCGTTCCCAGCGGTCAGGCTCTGGCCGAGGCGAAGAAGATTGCCGCGGAAATCTGCGCCAACGGCCCGCTGTCGATTCGCGCGCTCATGCGCGTGCTGCGCGAGATCGACGAGAGCTACAGCGAGGCGGACGCCCTGGCAAAGGAACTCGAGTACGGCGGGCCCGTCTTCGCTTCGAAAGATGCCCGCGAAGGACCCCGGGCCTTTGCGGAGAAGCGCACGCCGCTCTTCCGAGGCGAGTAGCGGGGAGAAATCTCGAAGCGGAAGCCCGCGGGCCAAGCCCGTGTGAACCATTTGGACAGAGGAGGTCTCGTGGCGGAGAAATACAGAGTCATCCAGTGGGCTACCGGCGTGGTGGGAAGTGCTGCGCTGAAGGGGATCCTCCGGCATCCCCAACTCGAGCTCGTCGGCGTGAAGGTGTACAGCGACTCCAAAGCCGGACGCGACGCCGGCGAGATCATTGGAGTGGAAGACACCGGTGTCGTGGCAACGCAGGACATCGATTCGATCATGGCTCTCGAAGCCGATTGCGTGATCTACTGTCCGATGCCCTGGGATCTCGGTGAAATGTGCCGTCTCTTGGAGTCCGGCAAGCACGTCATTACACCCTGCCCGTACTGGTTCCCCTTCATCCAGAATCCCACGACGGCCGCCGCGCTCGACGTCGCCTGCAAGCAGGGCAACGTCAACATGCACGCCTCCGGGTGCAACCCCGGGGGCATTGCCGAGCGCTTCCCCCTGACGTTCACCGGATGGTGCAATCGGATCGACCGGATCACCATGACCGAATGCGGAGATTGCCGCACCTACAGCTCCGAGGGTGTCATGCGGGAGCTGATGAACCTCGGGAAGACACCGGAAGAAGCGGAGAACAACCGCATCAAGGAGATGCTTGCCAAGAGCTGGTACGAGCCGATCGACATGATCGCTGCAGGTCTGGGAAGTGAAATCGTTTCCTACGAGGCGAAACACGACTTCATCCTGGCGAACCAGCCCATCGAGACGGCGGTGGGAATCATCGAGAAAGACACGATCGCCCTGAACCACTATCGGCACATCGGAACGACCCGGGAAGGAACGGAAATCATCGAGGAGCAGATCTGGTACGTGGACGACATCGAGCAGACTCGCCTCCAAACCAAGATGGATATTCCGCGATCTTCCGGGTGGCGGATCAAGATCGAAGGCGACGTGAACCTGATCGTCGATATCGATTTTCCGGAGAATCTGTCGCAGGACGAGCGGGTGGCACAGGGCCTCAGCACGACCGGTTTCCACCTGGTCAACGCGGTGCCCCTGGTGTGCGAAGCCGGCAACCCGGGCATCAAGACCTATCTGGATCTTCCCATGATTACCGGGTGCATGGGTGATCACGTGACCCCGAGGTGAAGCACGCGCCCCCGGTACCGATTCGGGCTCGTGTCTTCACGGGAGGCGTGTCGTGCACGGGTTGAAGGACCTGCGCGTCATCGATCACGCGAGCGGAATCGCGGGCCCCTACTGCGCCAAGCTCTTTGCCGACGGCGGTGCAGATGTGATCAAGCTCGAAGCACCGGGCGGCGATCCCCTGCGCAAGTGGTCGGCTTCCCGGGCCGATCTCGGCGGCGAGGACGGGGCGCTCTTCCGGTATCTGAACGCCTCGAAACGAAGCGTCGTCGGCACGCTCGACGCGGAGCTCCGAGGAGGCGGCGCCGAAGCGGAGCTCCGAGGAGGCGGCGCCGAAGCGGTTTCTCGTGGTGAGAGCGAGGCCCTGATCGCGAGCGCGGATCTGTTGATCGAAGACCTTCCGCCCGGCGCTTGCGACCGCGGAGCGCTGTGCGACCGCCACGCCGGCCTGGTGATCCTGTCGATCACACCCTTTGGCCTGACGGGGCCCATGGCCGGACGCCCCGCCACGGATTTCACGATTCAGGCCGAGGCCGGCTCGATCGGCGGGCGAGGGCGTCCGGGTTGCGAGCCCTTCCAGGCCGGCGGCAGCATCGCGGCGTGGTCTGGGGGGGCTTCCGCCGCGGTGGCGGCGCTGGCGGCGATCCGGCGCGCCCAGGCGACGGGCCACGGCGAGCACATCGATTTCTCCCTGCAGGAAGTGACGGCGTTGGCCACGAATTGTCACGTCGACCTGATGTGGGGGATTCTGGGGCGTCCCCCGGCATTGGGGACGATGCCGAACTTCGAGACGCCGTCCATCGAACCCACTCGCGACGGCTTCGTTGGCTTCACCACCTACTCCGCGCAACAGATGTCGGACTTCCTGATGATGATCGGACGCCCCGACCTCCGCGAGTCCGGAGACTTCGACCAGTTTGCCCAGCGCCTGGGGCGCCTCGATGAGTGGCAAGAGATCGTTCACGGCTTTACCAGGGCGCATACGACCGACGAGATCGTCGAGATGGCCCAGATGTTGAGGATTCCCGTTGCTCCCATCTGCAACGGCGAGACCGTGCTCGAGCACGAGCAGCTCCAGGCGCGCGGCGTGTTCGTGGAAGATCCGTCGGGCGGGTTCAGGCGACCGGCTCCCCCGTATCGCATCGACGGCCAGGCGCCCGGCTCCCCGCGCCGCGCTCCCCGCCTCGGCGAACACGGCGGCCGGATCGAAGCGCGCACTCCGAAGCGACCGAAGCTCTCCGGCGAGTGCCGTCTCCCGCTCGAGGGCATGCGCATCCTCGATGCGACGACCTGGTGGGCGGGTCCGATCGCCACGCACATCCTCGCGATGCTCGGTGCCGACGTCATCCACGTCGAATCCATCCAGAAAATCGATGGGAGCCGTGCCCTGGGCGGCACGTTTGCTTCGCAGCACAAGGAATGGTGGGAGTGCAGCTTCATCTTCCTGTCGACCAATTCGAATAAGCGCGGGCTGACGGTGGACCTCTCCCATCCGAAGGGGATGGCGATCTTCGAGTCTCTGGTTGCCGGTGCCGACGCACTGGTGGAAAACTTCAGCCCGCGCGTGATGGACCGCTTCGGCATCACCTGGGAAAAGGTGCAGGCGCTGAACCCCCGCTGTCACTATGTCCGAATGCCCGCCTCCGGCCTCGACGGACCCTGGCGCGAACACGTGGGCTTCGCGGCGACCATGGAACAGATGGCCGGCCTTTCGTGGCTGACGGGGCACACCGACGATCAACCGCGAATTCAGCGCGGTCCGTGCGATCCGCTGGCTGGCGTCCACGCGGCCTTCGCGCTGCTGGTGGCGATGGCCGAGCGCGATCAGGACGGACGGGGTCACTTCGTCGAGTGCTCGATGCTCGAAGCCGCCCTGAACATCACCGCCGAGCAGGTGATCGAATACACCGCGTACGGGAACCTGATGCAGCGCCAGGGCAATCGCAGCCCGGAGGCCGCGCCCCAGGGTCTGTATCCCTGCCGCGGTCACGACGTTTTCGAGAGCCCCAAGTGGCTCGCGCTCTCGGTGGCCAGCGAAGCGCAATGGCAGGCGCTCCTGGACTGGCTCGATCGCCCCGGCTGGGCCACGCAGGTCGGTGTGGACCTGGCCTCGCGACGCAGCCGGCAGGACGAACTCGATGAAGGGCTTCGCCGTGTGTTCGCGGAGTGCGATCGCGACGCCTGCGTGGCGGAGCTGGTTGCGGCGGGTGTGCCGGCCGCAACCGTCGTCGATCCGCGCACCCTCGCCGAACACCCGCAGTTCGTCGCGCGCGGGTTCCTGGACGAAGTCGGGCACGCGATCGTGGGGCGTCAGGCGACCATGGGTGCGCCCTTCCGGTTCGCGAGCGTCGACCACTGGTTGAAGCACGCGGCACCGGTGCTCGGCGAGCACAACGCCGAGATCCTGCGCGAACTCGGCCATGGTGAAGACGAGATCGAGGCGCTGGCGGCGGAGAAGGTAATCGGTGACTGGCCCGCTGGTGTTTGATGCGATGAGGTGAATGACGCGGCAGACGCAGTTCGGGTCTCCACACGGCTGGATCTGCACTCCGCTTCGCAGCGCAGCGGCTTATACTCGGTGCGGGAGGTGGGCCCACTGCTCGGTTGGATCCTGCTTGCTGCGCTTTTGCTGCGCTTGTTCGTGGTATTCGGCGCGGGCTTCGACTGGGTTACCCCAGACACCGCGGTCTACTTCCGGATGGCCGATCGGATCCTTGCCGGTGATCCCGAGGGCCACTTTCCGAACGGTTATCCGCTGCTCGTGGCCGCGGCCAAGCTCTTGTTCCCTTCCGCGCGCGTGGAAGCGGTGCTGCTCGCGCTCAACGCGATTCTTTCCACCGCCATGGTGGCGCTCGCTCACGGCATTGCGCGCTCACTGGGCTCGGGGGAGCGGGGAGCGCTGGGAGCGGCTGTGATACTGGCGTTTCTCCCGAATCAGCTGGTCTACGTTCATTATTTGCTCTCTGATGTGTCGGCAGCCTTCCTGCTGGCCTGCGGGATGCTGGCCCTGTGCCGCCGGCATTTCGTCACCGGGGCCGCCTGCCTCGCTGCTGCGGCACTGTTCCGGAGCACCCTGACGCCTGCTCTGCTGGGCGTCTTCGCCCTGGTCGCGTTGCGCAGTGACGCGCGACCCGGGTTCGCGCGCCTTGTAGCCGGAGCGGCAGGCGTCGGTGCGGCCTACGCCATTCTTCTGTTGGCTGGTGTGGTGGAGCCGAGCCGCAACCTCGGCTCGAACCTTCTGCTCGCGGTGTCGGACACGAGCTCGGGATTCGGCTGGTCCAAGGAGATGTTCTCTGAAGCGGATCGCGCGGCGCCAATGCAAACGTATCTGCGCTTCGCCGCCGAGCACCCGATCGAGTTCGTTCACCAACGCGCCAGCTCATTGTGGGAACTCTGGGGCCCCTACCCGCTCGACGTCCCCCGACCGGCCTGGGAAAATCTGCTCCTCGGCCTGCGCTTCCCGCTGCTGCTGCTGGGCGCCCTGGCCGCGGTGAGCGGCCGTCGGCGTTTCGAGTTCCAGCTCCTGGCGATTCCTGTGGTGACGATCACGCTGGTGCACGTGGCTTTCTTCTCGACCCCGCGATTCGCCTTTGTGGTGATGCCCCTCGTGGTTGCTGCCGCTGCAACGGAGCTCACTCGACGAGGCGGACGCTGGGTTCGCCCCGAAACCTAGGGGCGAGGTGGCCCGGCAGGGGATCGTCTCCGGCTGACGGAGATGGACGCGCCCGCCGCGGGACAGTGCGGGCGGATTCGGATCTCGACTGCATGCGCAACGATACGTCCAAGCAGACACCACGATTGCCTTTTCCTCGTTCTGAAGCGCTGTCCAGCAACTTCCGCGGTGCGTTCCATCAGCCGCTCGCGACAGGTGCTCCGGTTGTTCTCTGCAAATGCCTCGTGTACAAAAATGAAGTTGGGCGTCATTTCCAAACGTGGGGTCACGCCGCTGCTTGCTACCGCGGTCGGGACGCTGTTCCTCCAGCCGGCCGACATCGGTGCAACGGTTGCGGTATGCCCGGGGGCAACGACCCTCGAGGAGCTGACCGCCTGTCTCGTCGACTCGAACCACATGCCGCGCAGCGGCAGCAACGGCTTTAGCGTGCCGAGCCCCGGCGAACAGCTCGACTGGGACGAAGTGGTGAAGGAGTTGCTCGACGGCACCCAGAGCGGCGCCTGCGCCTCGGTCGCGCTGCCCTCGGGCTTCTCCGGCCTCTACGAGATCACTGCCTTTACCGATGCTTCGAACGGCGACACGTACTGTGTGCTGGCCGAGATTGCCGAGAACGGCGATCCGGACAAGAAGGCCTGGGGAACGTTCGTCACCAGCCTCGAACCGCGACGCGAGCTGGCGATCCAGATTTCCCACCCACTGAACGATCTCGACACCGCACTTCAGGGGGTAAGCGTCTTCAAGACGACCCGGGCGCGAAGCTTCCTCTTGACCGGCAGCCACCGCAACGCCAACGATGCCATCAGTGCTTGCCAAAGCTCTTATGGGGAATCCGACGCTGCGCACAACGTCGAGAATATGTTCCACACCACCACCGAGGCGATGCTCGAGTGGTACCAGACGCAGCAGCTTCACGAGGAACTGGTGGTGATTCAATTTCACGGCATGGGAGCCTCGACCTGCCCTGGCGTGGACGTCTACATGACCTACGGCCGGTCCCCTGGAAACGGTACGCCCGCTGCCGGAGAGGACATCCTGACTCTGCAAGCGGAGCTCGAAGCGCAACACCCGGACTGGGCTGTGGTCGTTCCAGGAGGCACGCCGAGCTGTACGCTCAACGCCACCACCAACACCCAGGGACGTCTCTTGAACGGTGTGGCTCTGCAGTCGGTTTGTGGCACTGCGGCGAGTGGCTACAGCGGAAGGTTCATCCACATCGAACAGAAGCGGGACTTTCGCACCCCGGAAGACTGGTTCGATTCGATCGAGGCCACGTGGCCCGTCGGCTGCTCCGTCGACGAGCATTTCGAGGCTGGTCCCGCAGGCTGGCTCAACAGCATCGCGTCCACCTGTTCGGCGGGGGCCTTCGTGACCGCCACTCCCACCGAGCAGTCGTCCGCGGGCGGCGTCCTTACCCAGGTGGCGGGCGACCACACGTCGGGTGTCGGCCGGGCCCTATTCACTGCCACCAACACGAGCAATGGAAACGAAGATGTCGACGGTGGCGTCTGCATCGTGGAGTCTCCGGTTTATCCGGTCAGCGTCGATTCCGAGGTCTCGATCTGGTACTTCCACGGCCAGAGCGAGACCGCTGATGACCCGTCCGGTGACTTTTTCCTGCTCGAGATATCGACTGACAGCGGGACCAGCTATTCCAGCCTGAAGTCGATCGGCGATGTCGCGACGAACGCAGTCTGGCGTGAGACGACGACCCGGGTGGCGGCGGGCTCGAGTGTTAAGTTCCGCCTCCAGGTCTCCGATGGAACCGCCGATGGCAGTCTCGTGGAAGGGGGGGGTCGACGACCTGCTGATCTGTGCTTCGGCGGAGGCGCCCGTGCCGCTGTTGGCACCCTTCGGCTGGGCCGTCCTGGTGTCTGGGCTCGTCCATTTCGGTGTGCAGGCGCGCCGCGGTGGAGCGTACCCTGCAGCGTGACGGGTCGCGGGCGACTTCGAACATCGGTCACCGTCTCGACCTCCACCCGGAACATTCCGCCAGATAGCGAGTCCTCGTGGCAGAATTCGGCCGGGGATCGGCCGTTTGCCCATCGCGGGCGATTCCATCTGGGAGTACGATGAGCGTTACCCAAGGTCCCGTCCATGATCTGGCGCTGCGCGCTCATCTTCTGGATTCTCTGCCTCGGGCTGCTCCCCAATAGCGGCCAGGCACAGACTCAGATTCGTATCGCCACCTGGAATATCGAAACAGTCGGTTCGGCCGGAACGACCGAGTACGAGGCGGCCCTGGACGTTCTCGGTCGCATCGGGGCAGACGTGGTTGCCTTGAATGAGATCGCCAGCGCCGCCGATACGGCGAACCTCGAGCAGCTCGCCTCTGAAGCCGGTTACCCGTATCTCACGTATTCGAGCGGTGCGCCGTTCGGGAGCGACCGGAACGCGGTATTGAGCCGACACGCCTTCGTGGGCCCAGCAATCGAACACACGTCGTCGAGTCTCTCTGGCGATTCCGCTGCGAACGACATCACGCGTCTCCCACTGGAAGTTGTCATCGATGTTCCGGGCAATGCGCTGGATCTCACGCTGGTGACGCAGCACTGGAAGTCGGGAACGGGGAACGACGATGAGTTTCGGCGCGCCATCGAGTCGATTCGGATCGGCCAGTCGATCGCCGATCTTTTCAGTGAAGTCGATGCCTACGTGATTATGGGGGATGTGAACGAGGAAGCGGATTCGGTTCCCAAGACCCCCAACCCCGTTACCAGTCTGCCCTCGGGTCTCCCGGGGTCGTTCTCTCTGGGTTCCGACCTCGCTCTACAGCTAGCGGGAGCGGGGATTTCCAACGACCCATTCCAATCCCTCCGATTGCCCACGGGGGTGAATGCGACGCTCGTGACTGCCCTGCAGCTCGATGGCTCGGACGCCACCCGGCCGTCCTCGGGCCGGCGTCTCGACTACGTTCTCGTGAGTGAAGCGTTGGGATCGATGGGAGTCTCGGCGGAGGTCTACGACTCCCAGGATGAAGGTCTTGCCCCCGGTCTGACCCTGATCGGGAGTCCTTTGGCCGCGAGCGCGAGCACGGATGCGTCGGACCATTTTCCTGTCTTGGTGGACCTCGTGGTTCCTGCTCGAGCAACGGAGGTGCCTGTATCTGGGGCCGCGGGGATCGGGTTGCTGATACTCGCCGCTCTCGGCCTCGGCGCAGCGGTCGCGCAACGCGCAACAGGTAGAACGGCACGGCGAGCCCGACGAGGACTCCAGTGAGGGAGATGGAGGTCCAGGAGCAATGAAGTCATCTGGATGGTCTGGCGGAATCTTCCCGGAGGGTTCTGACCGGGCGCGATCTTGCCGGCCGCCACCGCCCGGATTTCCGCTACTGACTCGTCGCTGCGGCCTCGGGCTTTGCTGCGGCCTCGGGCTTTGCTGCGGCCTCGGGCTTTGCCGCGGCTTCTGGCTTCGCTGCGGCCTCGGGCTTTGCTGCGGCCTCGGGCTTTGCTGCGGCCTCGGGCTTCGCTGCGGCTTCTGGCTTCGCTGCGGCCTCGGGCTTTGCCGCGGCCTCGGGCTTTGCTGCGGCCTCGGGCTTTGCTGCGGCCTCGGGCTTTGCTGCGGCCTCGGGCTTTGCCGCGGAATCTGCGCTCGGTGCGTCCTTGTCGTCGGCTGAGGTCGGGCCTCCGGGCTTCGCGGGACTCGGGTCGGAAACCTGTATGTCGTTGACGACTTTCACGACGCCGGTGCTGGTCTCGGCAAGCTTGCCGGCGAGCGTGCGCAGTTCGGCGTTCGGCACGTCGCCCGTGAGTGTCACTACACCGTTGGTCACCCCCACCGAAACCGCCGTATTGACGAGCTTGGAATCATCGAGCAGTCGTCGCTGCACTTCGCGGAACACCACGTCGTCGGTGGCGTAGTGGCGCACGTTCTCATTCGCTTCGGCGACGCGGCCCTGTGCATCGGCGACAGCCTGGCGGTCGTCGCTTACCTGCTTGTGCGCCTGTTCGAGTTTCTGCTGGTCAGTGCCGAGTCGCTGCTGAGCCCTCTGAGCGTCTTTTTGCACCGCATCGAGCTGCTTTCCGGCATCTCGTAATTTTTCTTCAGGATCTTCACTGCAGGCCCCAACAGCCAACAGGACCAGTGCGATCGCGAGGACTGGTGCTGAAACAAGAGATCGAAAACAATTAGCATTCTGCATGTTTACACTCCTTGTGGTCCGGCTTCGAATGGACAACGCATAAGCACCCAGGTCATAGCAGATTGAGGAAGGCGGCCCCCTGATCAGCTGATTCAGTCTTGATCTGTGGCCGGTGGGGGAGTCTCCGTGAAGCCCCAGGGCAGCAACGACGAGACACGAACCTTCGCCTCGCACAGCCGGTGAGAATGGAGCGTGGGAAGAAATTTGCCCCCCGGCCCTCAGGCGTATACTTCCACCCCGCGGGCGGTCGTCTCCTCTGGCGCGCGGAGGTTCGATGACGGTGTCCGCGACCCCTTCAGGCAGCGGGAGTCTTGCCGTCGATGCCGAGTGATTTCAGGACCCTCCTCTGGCTGCTGAAGCTCGGCGCCCTGCTAAACGCCTATCTCATCGCAAGTCTGCTTGCGCTGGCGACTCCCGATCCGCACGTCGTCGTACCCGGGCTGATCCTCCTCGCGGTCTCCGCATTTCGTTGTCTCTTCCCCAACCGCTATCTCGACAACATCGTCTTCCACGACAATCCGCTCAGTTCGATCTTCCTGACCCGTGTTCTCGCGACTTTTTCCGAGGTGGCGTACATCTACCAGTTCTCCCACGTGATCCGCGTGCTCAACGTCGAGCAGGTCGGCTGGGTCAACGGCCTTTCCTGGGTCATGGTGGTGCAAGTCTTGATCTCACAGGGATTCGTCTGGAATGCGATCCTGACGAAGCGCCTCGATCGCTACCTCTACGAAGAGCTGGGATGGTTGATCATATTCGCCGCCAACACGACGGCGAGCGCGTTTCTGTACGCCGCGGGCGATACGCCCGTTGGCAGTCTTGGCCTCCTTCGGCTGAGCCTGCTGTTTGGCGGTGTCTATCTGCCGTGGCAAGTCTTCCACCTCCGATCTCTGCGCGCAGAAGCTCGGACACAGCCGCCAACCGGCTCGGTGCCGCGGGTCCGGTGGCGGGAAGGCCTGCGTGACTCGATCCACCGGCGGAACCGGAGGACCGGTGCCAAGGCGTGGGGCGGGCTCATCGGTCTGACCTGGATGGTGGCGTACTGGGCGAGTCTGATCCCCTTGTGGGTGCAGCACATCGCGAGCGTAGTTTCAGTGCGCTAGCTGGGCTCTCCGGCGTCTCGCCAGAAAACCACCGGCCAACCGGATCCGATTCCAGCGGCAAGGCAGCCCTCTCTCCTGCAGGTGTCCCACTCTGCGAGATGGGAGCCGGCAACTTCGAATTCTGGTGTGCGCAGGGGCCGATTTCGGTCCCGGATGATGCGGATCCCAAGGCACCCGATCCGGGCCGCCTGCCGTCAGCCTGTATATTCCAATTTCGGTGAGCCGCTTCAAGAAGGGTAGAGATGGCCAATCCAGCCAGCGGCGCGGTCTCCGCCGCTGGCTGGCGCGGCTGCTCCTGGTGACATTTTCGTTCTGTGTGGCGGCGGTGCTCGCCGAACTCTTTTTCCGCCACGTTCTTCTGGAACACAAGGTGCCGAGAACCGAGGCTGACTACGCACCCAAGGGTCACGCCCTGGCGGCGCACGAGGTCGCCGAAGCGATCCTCGAGCAAGGTCTGCTCCCCTCCACTCGCTGAGAGGAACGGGAACCGGCCCCGATACGGGATTCAAAGACCAGCGATGGGGGGCACCTGCACCGCGAACCCGGAACCCACCGCGGAGCCGGCCGTCCGCGGCGTGCTTCTGCAGTCGCCCCGTTCCACTTGTCGCGTTAGGGCCGCTTCTCGGTGTGGAGGCGGCCATGATCCTCGTCCGATCATGCTACTTTCATCTCGTGGCATCATGACGCAACAGACCGAGATCGAGTGTTGTTACTGTGGTCTGCTCCAGCGGCGGATAGGACTCTTGCCCGGACAGTCCGCGAGATGTGTCGGATGCACTCTCGTGTTGTACCGAGAGAAGCCGGGTGGGATCGAACGTGCACTGACGCTGACGGTCGCATCGCTCCTGCTGCTTGCGATTGCAAATTTCTCTGTCTTCATGACCTTCGAGTTCGCGGGGCGCGATCAGGGAAATCGCATCATCAGCGGGGTCGGAAACCTGATCGAACTCGGCTACGCACCCCTGGGGCTTCTGATCTTCTTCGCGAGTGTGCTGGCACCGCTGCTCCACCTCTCGGGGTTCGGCTGGGTCTTGTGGCAGACTCACCGAGGGCGAGCGCCGTCGTATCTGGGTCCTCTGTACCGGCACCTCGAGATCCTTCGGCCGTGGGCGATGCTCGAGGTCTATCTATTGGGCATCTTCGTGGCCGTGATCAAGTTGAGCCAGCTTGCGAATATCGATCTCGGCGCTGGATTCTGGGCCTACCTGGGGCTGATTGTCACTTCGACTGCGTCCTACGACGCGGTCGATAGTCGAGAAATCTGGAATCGCCTTCCCATCAAAGAAGAACGAGTCCCAGCGTGACTGCTGTCATCGCCTGCACGGTTTGTACGCTGCGCTCCATTATGCCGTCTTTTGAAGACGGGATCGTTGCACACTGTCCCCGCTGCGGTGAGCACCTGCGCTCGAGGAAGCCATACCCGGAGCAGCGTACCTGGGCGCTGCTCATCGCCGCCGCACTCCTCTACGTACCGGCAAACTACTTTCCCATCATGACGGTGACGATCCTCGGAAAGGCACAGTCCGAAACGATCTTGAGCGGTGTCGAGCATCTCTACGGGTCGGGGATGTGGGAGATCGCCACCGTGGTCTTTTTTGCCAGCATCGTGGTTCCGCTGCTCAAGATCGTTGGGCTCAGCGCCCTGCTCGTCAGACTGCACGTGGACCCTGCGCTGGGCCGACGGGAGCGAAGCCGCCTGTTTCGCGTCATCGAGTATGTCGGTCGCTGGTCCATGATCGACATGTTCATGCTCTCGATTCTGGTGGCATTGGTTCGGCTTGGTGAGGTCGCGACAATCGATCCAGGTATCGGGGCGACTTGCTTCGCTGCCGTCGTTGTGCTGACAATGTTTGCTGCGTCGAGCTTCGATCCGCGTGTGATCTGGGATGAAGGAAGGAGGCCAGGTGAGTGATTCGACCACACGAGATGAAGTGGAGGACGAACTCCCTACCGCCGTCATACGCGGGAAAAGGGGAGGGCGGTTGTCTTTCTCGACCCTTTGGATCATTCCCCTGGTAGCTGCCGTCATCGGGCTCACGCTTGCATACCGCGCCTGGGAAGAACGCGGCGTTACGGTGACGATCAGCTTCCAGAATGCCGACGGTCTCACCGCGGGAAAGACTCCGATTCGATACCTCGGTGTCTCGATCGGAATGGTCGAGCAGATCAACGTCGGTGGAGAGTTCGATGACGTGATCGTCACCGCCAGGCTGCACCGTGAGAGCGCGACGCATCTCGTCAAGGGTACTCGCTTCTGGATCGTCAAGCCTCGCTTGGGAACAGGCGGTGTTTCTGGTTTGAGCACGCTCGTTTCCGGTGATTACATCGCGATGGATCCCGGGAAGAAGGGCGGAGGAGCCAAGAAAAAATTCACTGGCCTTCCGGAGCCTCCGCTCGATGCTTTCGGTTGGCAGGGCATCCGGGTCGAGTTGCACGCGAATCGGCTCCACGGAGTCGAGGTGGGCTCGCCAGTCATCTACCGCGATGTGATCGTCGGTGCGATCGGTCGTTACAAATTCAACGGGGAGAAACTCGTTCTCGAGGCACTCATCAATGAGCCCTATCGGAACTTCGTTCGGGCGAATAGCCGCTTCTGGAACGCGAGCGGGTTCGATCTCAAGGCAGGCGTTTCCGGTGTGAAGTTTCACCTCGAGTCCGCGATAACCTTCATCCAGGGCGGTGTCTCCTTCGACACCTTCGGCAAACAGGGAGAGGCGGCAAAGGAAGGTGCATCCTTTCAGCTCTACTCCAACAAAGAGCAGTCGAAGGCCAGCTACCTGGAGCAGCTAGGCCTGCACATCACCCTCGAGGCCTCGCAGCTCGGCTCGATCGAGGAGGGCGATCCGGTGAGTTACCGCGAGATGGTCGTGGGTAGAGTGCTGAATCATGACCTGCACCCCGACGGGCGCAGCGTCGGTATCCTGATTCAGATCGACACTCCCTATGAGAAGTTCGTGCGAAGCAATACGGTCTTCTGGAATACCAGCGGAATCTCTGCGGATCTCTCGCTCACAGGATTTCACATCCACACAAACTCGCTTGAGTCACTGGTCAAGGGGGGGGTTGCGTTCGCAACCCCAGATTCAACGGGAGAGCCGGTTGCCAGGGGTTCCGTATTCGAGCTTCATCCGAAGGCCAGGGATTCCTGGCAGGGCTGGTCCCCAAGTCTCGAGTCGCCCCCCAAGGGGGAGCCCGTCAAGTTGCATCACAAGGTTGAAGGCGGGAAGAAGGGCGACGCACTGCACTGGTTCAAGGGGCTGTTCAGCAAGAAGCACCAGTGACTCGGGCACCCTGGTTGCCGAGAAAGGCCCTGGCGTGTCTCTCGACTCGTTTCTTTTGTGTCCGACGCCTGCCGCCCCGCAGCTGCGCCGCGGTCGGGGAGGCAGACAAGCCAAGCTGAATATTCGAACAGGTAAGTTGAAGCTGTGCATTGGCTGTTCTGATGTCGAGAGGTTTCGTAGAATGAGGGCGGGGAAGGGAAGCGGTTTGTTCAGGTCCCCGCTGTGGGGGGGGCTTCGGATCGGGGCAGCGCTTCCGGAGGCGGGGCTGTTACCTCGGGTGCGGCGCGTCGACCCGGGCCACGGCCGAATCGAGCAGCCACGCGCTGCGGCCATTGTGCAGCTCGACGTGCAGCCAGCCCCCCCGGTCCTCGATGATGCGGAGCTCGGTGCCACCAGGCAACGCTTCGGAGAAGCGGCGGGGGGCGTTGCGCGAGTCCGCCGCACGCGCAGTGGCCTCTGTCGCGATCACCACGGCCGCATCCTGCTGTGCCCGCCGTGGATCGAAGGCCGCAGAGGCGAGCAGCGCGGCCCAGATTGCCAACGCCACCCCGGCCGCCAGCCGCAGGCCCGGCCTCGGTCGCAGCAATGACACCGCGAGCAACGCCGCCCCGATCGCGAAGCAGGCCGCGGCCAGCACCGCGAGCCGCGCGGCCGGAAGCTGCTCGCGCCAGAAGAAGAACGTGTCGCCGAGACCACCCTCGGCGGGCGTCGGAACCCAGTCGGGCAGCAGGCCCCGGGCGTGGGCGAGGTTCTGACGCGCGCGTTCGTGGCTGGTGTCGAGCAGCAGGGCGCGCCGGTAGGCGAGAATGGCCGCGCCGGGACGCTCGGCCTGCAGGGCCGCATTGCCGCGGTTCGTCTCGATGTCGGCGTTGTGGACGCCGGCGTCGATCGCCGCCGCGAAGAGGCGCTCGGCCTCGGCGAATAGCGCGAGGCGTTCGTCTCGCGCTGCGCTCTCCATCGCGCGCGAGTAGGTGTCGACGGCCTGGTCGATCCGCTCGCGCTCGCGGTCCGTTGCGGTCGCGTCTGCGGGGATGGCCAGCGTGAGCGTCAGCCCGAGCAGCAGGCCGATCGCCGCATCGCGCGTCCAGACGGCCCGGCCGCGACCCCGCAGCGAGGAGCCGATCCGACGCCGGGTGAGGAGGAGTCCACTCATCGCGCTGCCTCGAGCATCGCGTCGGCCAGCGCGCGGGCGCGCTCGATGCGCGTGTGCAGGTCGCTGTCGTCGACCGGTGTCGGCGCGTAGAGGATTTCGTCGCACTCGCACACGAAGGCATCGACCGCCGGGCTTCTCGACGTTGCGGCGACAGCTCCGAGTTCGCGCAGTGCGGCCGCGATCTCGGCGAGCGCCTCGCGTGGGCCGAGCTCCGCAGCTGCATCGATGCGGGCGCGCTGGGCGTGGTGCGCTGCCCGCAGGCGGGCCACGTCAGGGCTGGCAGCATCGCGGCGCCGCCACAGCACGGCGCCGACCAGCAGCGCCAGGCCACCTCCGTAGAGCGCCACCTGGGCGGGAAGGGCGGGGCCGGGCACACGCAGCAGCCGATCGATGCGCCGCTCGATCGACAGGTCCGCACCGATCAGCGACAGGCTGCCCTGCCTGCTCGCCTCGCCCGCGGCATTCGATTTGGCGTCCGCCGTCGCCGCGGCCTCGATGCCCGCCGCCCAGTCCGGTCGTCCGACCACCACGTCCGCGGCTGAGACGACCTCGGCTGGCCGTACCGACAGCGCGATCGGTCTCGACCGCGTCGTCTGGTACGTGCCGAGCTCTGGATCGAACCACGCGTACTCGATCTCGGGAATCTCGCTCACCGCGTCGTCGAGGACGCGGACCGACACCTCGAAGCGCTTTGCACCTTCGGTGATCTCACCCGGCGGCGCGTCGCCCGAGAGCCGGAACCGGTCGGGGGGCAGCGCGTCGCCCCGATCGAGTGGCGGCAGCCCGACAGTCGTGAGTTGACCCTCTCCGCGCACGGTCAGCGTCAGCGTGATCGGGTCGCCGAGCTGGACCACGCTGCGGTCTGCCGCCACGTCCAGTGAGAAGCCGCGCCCGATCGCACCGCCGAAGCTCCCGGGCCGGCCCGCCGCGGGGGCGGCCCCGACGGTCAGCGTGAGCGGCTCGTCCCGGGCGAATAGCCGCCGCGTCGCCATCGGCCGGCGTGAGCCGAAGAGATTGCGCTGCCAGCGTATCACCTCGTCGGCGTTGACCGAGGCGGGCGCTAGCTCGTAGGTGCCGGAGCGCAGCGGCACCATGCGGCGCTCGGCCGCGATGACCAGATAGTTGCGACCGTTCTCCGTCCGCTGTTCGACCTTTGCCGCGAGGGCGATCTCGCCCGCGGCCGTGTGGATCTTGAGGTTGTTGTCGCCTCGCTTCGCGACGGTTTCGTCGACGAAGCGGAAGGTGTCGGCGTCGTCGAAGAGCACGCTGCGAATTGCATAGCTGCCGATCGCCTGGTCGAGTGACGGGTCGAGCCACCACTCGATGCGCACGGGCACCTGCTGCCCGACGTAGACCGAGCGCGTCTCGGGCACCACGCGAATTCGCATCCGGTCGTCGAAGGGGATCTTCTGAACCGTGATCGCTTGCGGACGCGTGGTCGCGACGACGCTCCCCTGCCGCATCTCGATCGGCGAGAGGCGGAGCTGCCCCGCCCCGCTCGCCACCAGCACGTACTGGCACGTGTAGGTCACGGTCTCGACACGCGTGATTTGTCCGTCGCCGATGCGGACCGAGCTGCTCACTTTCGGGACGAGCGCCGCCAGGGTGAGTGTCGCGCCGGCTGGGGCCTCGGCGTTGCAGACCGGCTCGGGACTGCGCTCGAAGCCAGTCACCTGAACGTGCAGCTCGATGGGGTCGCCGACATAGTACGGGCCACGCTCGACCCGAAGCTGCGCCTGCGGTGTGGCGACGGCGGCTGCCGGAGCGATCGCCGACGCGCCGATCGAGATCAGGAGCACGGCGATCGAAGCTGCGGTCGGGCGAGGTGCACGAAGCATGGCGCGAGAACCTACCAGTCCCGATCTACCGGCTCGTAGCCGGACGATCGCGCGCGTCGCTCGCGATGTCGCTCGGCCTCGCGGTCACGGACGGACTGCAGGATCTGCCCGGGGTCGCGACTCTGCTCGGGCGTCTCGGTCGGCTGCTCGTCCTCCTCTTCTTCTCCTGGCTTCTGCTGCTCCTGTTGCTCGGAGCCGTCGTCCTGCTGCTCCTCGGGCTGCGGCGGCTCGAGCAGGGCGAGTGCCTCGGCGAGCCTTCCCGAGGCGGTGTCCTGATGAGTGCGTGCGGCGTCGATCGCCGCGCTGGGCTCGGCCAATGCCGAGCCGGCCGCGTCCATCTCGGTCGAAGCCTCGAGGACGAACTCGGCCGCGCGGGTCAGCCGCTCGGCCACCTGCTCGGCGACGGCGGGGTCCTGGGCCGCCTCGGGCCCGACGAGCGCAGCCGGATCGGCGAGCGACTGCTCGTGGAGCGCCTCGGCGAGCTTCTCGGTCTGCTCGCCGAGCGACGACTGCCTCGCTGCCACCGGAGCGAGCGCCGCCGTGTGCTCGTCGGCCGGTCGTCCTCCCACCGACTCGGCGGCGTCGCTGAGCTCGGCCTGACGCCGAATGGTGTCGCGCAGGTGCTCGACGATCGAGAAGAAGAGCCGGCGCAGCGCCTCGAGGCCCTTCACCGCCGAGCCGACGCGTGTGCGACTTTGCTCGGTGGCGTCGTCGTTGCTGCCGAGTTCACCGAAGCTCCCGAGGGCGCCCCGCATCGCGGACTCGGTCAGTGCGAGCAGCCCGTCCGCCATCTCGAGGCGCTTGCGCTCGGCGTCGACCTGCTCGGCAGGAGTTGTGTCGGGTGCGGTTGCATCGGGTGTCTCGAGCTGGCCTCGCACTTCCTCGATCATCGTCGTCAGGCGCTGGGCTCGGTCGAGGTTTCGCTGCTGCAATGCGACGAGAGCCGGGACGTACTCGTCGAGCGACGCAGCCGGTACGTCGTTACCAGGTGCCGCGGCGTTGGAGGCGGTGGGCGGCTCGAGGACGGAGGCGATGCGCTGCTCGTCGCGGTACACGAGCTCGATCAGGCCGCGCAAATCGAGCAGCTGTTCGCGGGCCAGCGCGAGGGCCTCGAGGGCCTGCAGCTGGGTTTCGGCGCCGGCGGAGACGTCGTTTCCATCGAGGGCGTCGCCCGCCTCGACGAAGTGGTCGTGCGCTCGTGTCAGGTGCGGCGCAGCGGCCGCCACCTGCTCGAGCAGCGCACGCTGCTCGGGGTCTTCGACCGTCCCGGTCTGGGCCACCGCACCCGCGAAGCGCTGATCGAGTTCACCGGTGCGGTCGGTGATCGAGGCCTGCACGTCGCCGAGATACGCGGTGTCGAGCCAGTCGGGTGCGGCGTGGTCTCCGGTCGGCCCGACTGCGAGGCCGATCTCGGTGGCGGCCAGCAGCCGCGTCTCTCCCGCCAGCTCGGAGGCGTCCGTCATCAAGCCGTCCAGGATGCGAACGGGATCCTGCAGCTGCTCGCGTGCGCGCTTCAGGTGCTCCACCGCGACGGCACCGCGCCGATGGGCCCGCGACGCGTCACGACGCCGGAGTTGGCCGCGCGCCTGGCCGACGCGCTCGCGCGCGCGATGGACGTGCGCCTGCAGGCCCTCGAGCTGGGCAACCCGCATGGCATCTTCGGGTGTGCGCTCGGCGTCGGGCACGGCCTGCAGCGTCTGGTGCTCAGTCGCGGCCAGCTTGGCGGCGGCACCGGCCTCGGCGAGCAGCTGGCGCTCTTCGACGGCGAGCGCCTTGAAGCGAGCGCGGAGTGCATCGGCGGCGTTCGGATCATCGCTGGCATCCAGGACCTCGACTAGCGCCCGCGCGTCGCGGTTGACGGCGCGCTGCGCTTCGATCATTGCCTCGAGGCGCTGCTCGAGCGTCTTCGACTCTCGCTGGGCCAGCGAGTCGGCGAGGATCAGCGCCCGGGCGAGCACGATCTCGAGGTTGCGGCGCGGCTCGTCGGCGGCGGGGCGCAGGGCTATTGCCTCCCGGAACCAGTCGGCACTTCGCTCGAGCGAGGCCAAGGCCTGCTCGGGCTCGCTCTCGAGCTGCGCGTCCGCGCGGGCCACCTCGACCCAGCCGAGATCGTAGCTGGCGCGGTAGCGTGTCTCCCCATCGCCGCGGGCGCTCCGTCGCGCGGCCTCGAAGAGCCGCTCGGCGTCGTCGAGGGCGCCCGACTCGAGGGCGTCGAGGCCCGCGTTGAAAGCCTCGCGCGGGACCTCCGGGATTTCGAGCCGCGCGGCGGCCGTCGTTTCGGTGTCGAGCGGATCCGCAGCTGGTGTCGTGTCCGGTACGGCCCCGGCATTCAATTCTTCGGTGCGCACCGGCGGGGCCGCTTCGAGGGCGGCGAAGGCCGAAGGCGGCGCGACGCCGAGCGACGCGCCAAGCAGCACGCCGAGCAGCGCGCCGCCGCTGCTTCCGAGCAGCGTGCCGCCGCTGCTTCCGAGCAGCGTGCCGCCGCCGCTTCCGAGCAGCGTGCCGCCGCCGCTTCCGAGCAGCACTGCGACGAGCAGCGCGATCCACGCGACGAGCAGCGCCCACTGGAATCCGTCCTTGTGGATCGTCCGCCCTGTCTCGCTGCCCTCGGCGCGCATCAGAGGGCGGATATGCGCCTCGAAGATCGACTCGAGGTCGAGCACGCCGGTGCCGGCCGGCACATACGCGCCCTCGCTCACCAGGGCGAGCTCACGCAGCAGCTCGCCGTCGAGGCGGCTGAGGACGGGACGTCCGTCGGCGTCCGTGACGCGCCCGCGCGCCCCCGTCACGGGGTCGGTCACCAGGATCTCGCTGCCCGCCTCGTCACCGAAGCCGATTGCGAGGATGCGGATGCCGCGTTCGGCCGCCTCGCGAGCCGCATCGACGGGAAACGAATCGTGGTCTTCGCCGTCCGTGATCAGCAGAATGACCCGGGCGAAGTCGCCGCTCGGTCCGAAGCCGGCAGTGGCCTTGCGAATCGGCTCTTCGAGGCGTGTTCCGCCGCGCGTCACGCTGCGCGTGTCGACGCGGTCGAGCACGAGGCGCAGGAAGCCGAAGTCCGGCGTCAGCGGACACAGCACGCTGGCTCGCCCCGCAAACGCGATCAGCCCGACCTGGTCGCCCTCGAGGTACGGCAAGAGATCGCGGATCTCCGCCTTCGCACGCTCGAGCCGGTTCGGTGCCACATCCTCGGCGAGCATCGAGCGCGACACGTCGAGGGCGATCATGATCTCGGCACCGACCGCGCGCGACTGCACGAACTCGAAGCCCCACTGCGGGCGCATCAGGGCGACGACCGTCGCCGTCAGGCTTACCGCGATCGCGGCGAAACGCGCGCGTCTTCGCCAGCCGGGCCCACGCCGGACGATGCGTCGCTGCATCGGCGTTGCCACGAAGTCGCCGAGTAGCCGCCCGCCGCGCCCCTCCAGCCAGAAGAGCAGAGCGAGCGAGGCCGCCACGACCCACAGCGCATGCACGAAGGCCGGCTCAGCGAAGCGGAGGTCGCTCACGGCAGCCTCCGCAGCAGGCTCTGCGCCAGCAGCGCGGACACGATCACCAGCAGCGCCCCGGCCCCGGCGAATACGGCGTAGTGTTCGTCGTACTGCATGTAGCGGACCTCGACGATCTCGCTGCGCTCGAGGGCGTCGATTTCGTCGTAGACGCCGGTGAGCGTGTCGGCGTCCTCGGCGTGGAAGTAGCGGCCGCCGGTATGCTCCGCGATCTCCTGCAGCGTACGTTCGTCGAGTTGCACGAACGCCTGGCGGAGCACCGTCCGCCCGCCCCACTGCACGGGGAACGGCGCCTGGCCGGTTCGACCCGCTCCCACCGCATACACCTTGATGTCGTGGGCGGCGGCGAGTTCGGCCGCCTGCACGGGCGAGACGTCTCCGGTGTTGCTGACGCCGTCGGTCAGCAGGACGACGACGCGGCTCTTGGCCGGGTGACGGCGCAGCCGCTCCACCGCGAGGGCGAGCCCCTCGCCGACCGCTGTGCCGTCCTCGCCGGGCTCGCTCGCAATCGCGACGTCGTCGAGAATGGACACGAGGTTCGCGTGGTCGAGGGTGAGGGGTGCCACGCTGTCCGCGAAGCGGGCGAAGGTCACCAGGCCGACGAGGTCGTCCGGCCTTCCGGGCCGGCGGCCATCCGTGCCGAGGAAGCGGTGGAGCACCTGCTTGACGGCCGCCAGCCGGTCGATGCTGCGGTCCTTTTCGACGAAGTCGCGCGCGTTCATCGAACCGGAGCGGTCGACTACCAGCATCAGCGCGATGCCCTCGCGATGGACCTGGGTGGTCGCATCGCCGGTGCGCGGTCCGGCGAGGGCGATCGCGAGCACGGCCGTCGCGAGCGCGAGCAGCACGGCCGGCGTGGGGAGGAGCGCGACACGCCACGACCCGGGCGCCGATGCCAGCAGCGATAGGCTCGAGTAGCGAACGACCGAGGGTTGACGTCGCGCGAGCAGGTAGACGAGCGGCGCGAACAGGGCGAGCAGCAGGAAGACCGGGTCGCGGAACTCGAGCCCGCTCACGCCGCGACCTCCTCGTTCGCCGCGATCTTGCGATCGCCGCTGTCTTCGGGCGCTGCCTCGCGGGTCTCGTCGATGAAGGAGCCGGCCGCCGCGACGGCCTGTCGAACGGATCCCTGCGTTGGAATTGCGTGGGCGAACTTCACCAGGTCACACTGTGTGAGGAAGTCGCGCAACAGGGCCTGGTGTTCGTCCGAGAGCTCGGGTGATCCGCTGACCTCGTCGAGGAAGCGCTCGGTGGTGAGCTCGGGTGACCGCACCGCGAAGCGGGCCTCGAGGTAGCGGCGCACGATGCCCGAGAGCGTGACGAAGTAGGCGTCGATTCCGTCGGGTCCGGGGTGGGGCGAGGCGAGCAGGGCGTCGAGCTCGGCGCGCGCGACCTCCCAGGCGGACCGCACGGCCGCCCGCTCGCGCGCACGTCGAATCGCGCGCCACACCAGCGGACCGATCGCGGCCATCGCCAGGGCGAATGCCGCGAGCCACGGCCACGGCGAGTCGGTGCCGGCGCCGAGCGCGTCCAGCCGGCCGAGCGGCGGGCTGAGCTCGGCCTGGGCGCTGTCGGGGACGACGCTCTGCACCGTGAAGGCGATCGCCTCGGTGAGCAGTTCGTAAGCGTCCTGGCCCTCGGGCGCCGGGTCGTGTCCCGGACGGCGGTCGACGAACTCGACGAGGATCGACGGGATGCGCTGCTCGCCCGATGCCGGTATCTGCAGGGTGTAGCGCTGCGACGCGGCGGTGCGCCCCTGGTCGTCGATGCGCTCGCGCGGCACGAAGTCGACCACGCGGAAGCGGTCGAGCGCCTCGCCGAAGTCCGGCATCAGCACCTCGACGCCCGGCTCGGCGATTGCCTCGATATGAAGCTCGACCGGGTCGCCGATCAGCGGCTCGTCCGGAGAGAGCGTGACGCGCACCTCGACCGGCCCCGCGCGTGCCGTGGTGTCGAGTGCAACCGCCGCCGTGCCGATCGTCGACCCCGCCAGGAGCAGCATCGCCGCCGCCGCGACACGCGGCCCGACTCCGTGCCGTCGTTCCGTCACCGCCGCGTCCTCTTTTCGCGTGCGCGAAAGAAGCGCACGAGGGGATCGACCACGGATCCGGCTGCGTCGATGTGGATGAGGTCGATGCCGGACGAGGCGAGCCTCGTGCGCAGTGCCTCGATCCGCGCCGTGCCGTCGCGGGCGACGGCCTCCCGGAACGCTCGCGAGCCCGCGTCGACGACCCGGCGGGCTCCGGTCTCGGGATCCTCCAATGCGATCAGGCCGATGTCATCGATCTCGAGCTCACGCCGGTCGCTGACGAGCACGGCCACGACGTCGTGCTTGCGGTTTGCGGTGTGCAGCGCCTGCTCGAAGGCGTCGTCGATGAAGTCGCTCACCACGAAGACGACGCACTTGCGCTTGTGGACCGACAGGAAGAACTCGACCGCTTTCGCGATGCGCGTCGACTCGCGCGGAACGCGCAATCGACCCCGCGTGCGAGCTGCAAGCCACCGGCGCAGACCGCCGGTGCGCGACACCTCGCGCGGCTCGTCGTCACCGTGGCTCAGCACCTCGCGGACGACACGCAGGGCATGACGCTGCCCCTTGCGGGCCGGGATGTACTGCTCGATGTCGCCGTGAAAGAGCAGCAGCCCCACCTTGTCGTCGTTGCGGATGGCCGAGAACGCGAGCAGCGCACACAGCTCGGCCGCGCACTCGCGCTTCGATCGCGCCCCGGAGCCGAAGTCCTGCGAGGCCGAGACGTCGGCCATCAGCATCAGGGTGAGCTGGCGCTCCTCGACGTAGCGTTTGACGAAGGGCTCGCCCATGCGGGCGGTGACGTTCCAGTCGATGCTGCGGATGTCGTCGCCCGGCGTGTAGGGGCGCACCTCGTCGAACTCGATACCGCTGCCCTTGAAGACCGAGACGTACTCGCCCGCGAGCACGTCCGCGACCGTCCGGCCGGTGCGTACCTGGATCTCGCGGACCCGCCGCATGATCTCCTGGGGCAGCATCTCGCGTATGACTCAGGGGACGAGCAGGTTGTCCATGATCTTCTGGATCACGTCGGCGGACGCCATGCCCTCGGCCTCGGCCTCGTAGCTCGTGGCCACGCGGTGGCGCAGCACGCTGGGCGCCATCGTCTGAATGTCGTGCGGCGTCACGTAGCCGCGGCCCTGGAGAAATGCGTGGGCCTTGGCGGCCTTCATGAGCGCGATGCTGGCGCGCGGGCTCGCGCCGTGCTCGATCAGGCCGTCGAGGCCCGAGACGCCGGCGGCGGCGGGATCGCGGGTGGCCTGCACGAGGTCGACGATGTAGTTGCGCGCCTTGTCGTCGACGAAGAGCTGATCGATGCTGCGCCGTGCGTCGAGGATGTCGCCGGCGCGCGCGACCGACGAGATGTCCGGAACGGGCTGTCCCCCCGCCATGCGGTCGAGGATGCGCCGCTCCTCTTCGGCGCTCGGATAGCCGACCACGAGCTTCAGCATGAAGCGGTCGACCTGGGCCTCGGGCAGCGGGTACGTGCCCTCCTGTTCGATCGGGTTCTGGGTGGCGAGCACGAGAAAGGGCTCCTGCAGCTCGAATCGCTCGCCGCCGATCGTGACCTGACGCTCCTGCATGGCTTCGAGCAGCGCGGCCTGCACCTTGGCGGGCGCGCGATTGATCTCGTCGGCGAGCACGAGGTTCGAGAAGATCGGACCCTGCTTGACGCTGAAGCTGCCGTCGCGCTGGTTGTAGATCTGCGTGCCGATCACGTCGGCGGGCAGCATGTCGGGAGTGAACTGGATGCGCGAGAAGCCCGTGTCGATCGCCTGCGCCAGCGCGTGGATGGTCAGCGTCTTGGCGAGGCCGGGCAGGCCTTCGAGCAGGACGTGCCCGCCGCAGAGCAGCCCGACGAGCAGCCCGCGCACCATCTCGTCCTGCCCGACCAGGAGCTTGCCGACCTCGCTCTGGATTCCGGCACAGAGCCGGGCCTGACCGGGGTCGATCGACGTTGCTGCGACTTCGTCCGCCATGGTGCCTCGTGTTGCCTCTTCGTTGCGAGTGGTTGCGACAGGGTCCGGGTGACACTGGGCCCCCAACCGGGTGATTCGACGCTTGGTGTCCCGAGTCGGTTCCGCACTGGAGTGCCGACAGCACGTGATTCTAATCAGTGTGTCGCGGGGCGACCACCACCCACCCGTCTCGGCGGGTGCCGGGCATATGCTTGCCGCAGGCAGATGCCAGCAGGAGAGCCGATGCGACTCGAGAAGCCCCGCCTGGAGCCCCTTTCGGGCCTACGTCGTGCCTTTTCCTATCTCGAAGGCCGGGTCACCGCGATGGATGTCGTGCTCGACACAGCGAACGACACCGAACAAAAGGGCTGTGCCCCGGTACGGGTAGTCGCTTCTTCGGTCACGGCGTCTCCATATCCGTCGGTATGCCGAGCAGGTGATGGCCCCGGCAGAGGCGCGTAGGCGGGGGCGTCGCGTGAGTCTAGTCCTTCCGCACCCCCTCCAGTGCGATGGCCCGCGCGCTGCGGATCGCCGCCTCGCAGTGCGGTCCAGGATCTCCCCCTCCAGAACAGATCCACAACTCGACCTGGCCGAAGGTCGCAGCAACCATGCAGCCAGCACGGTCGCGCAGATCATTGAGGTCCGGCCCCAACTCGATCGAAAGACCGAAGCGCGCAATGGCTTCGACCAGGCTGGCAACGCCCTGGATGAGCTCTGCAGCCACGACCTCGTTGCGCTGCCCCATTCCACCGAGTTCTCGTTCCGCCGCGAGCCGCATGAAGTTCTCTTCGCGAAAGAGATCGGTCATCGCGGTTCGGATCGCGTCTTCGATGCCCCCTTCATCGGGTTCGTAGCTGGAGAAGGCCGATTCGATCGTAGCTCTGAAGAAGTTCGTCCCCTCTGCGATCAGGGCGATTAGCAGGCCGTCCCGGGTGCCGAAGTGGTAGAGGATCGTCCCCTTGCTACAGCCGGCTGCCTGCGCCACTGCGGCGAGGCTGCAGCCTCTCAGCCCTTGCGTCCCGAGAATCATGCGCGCTGCATCGAGAATGGTCTCCCGCGACGCGGCCCCTCTGACGTTGGAGCGGCCGGCCGGCGAAAATGCGGTGAGGGGCCGCTTTGCAGTCGAAGCTTCGGAACCCATTTCGACAGGCTATCCAATCTCTACCGGTGTGCAGCCCGCACACCTCGAGCGCGTGAGACGTCCGCCTCTTCCGGCCAAAGCGTATGTGTCGATCACATGGAGAGCCGCGGCGACGAAGTGCCCGGTCAAGGCGCCTCGGCGGCCGGTCAACTCGCGATGGCAGCCGGCTGGTTCAGCTCGAAGACCTCAGCCTCGATGGCTAGCTCGGTGACCCCCTGGGTCGTCTCTGCCAGGTGATAGTCCTTGCGCGCATAGCTCTTTCGGGTTTGCTTGGCGCGCTTGTTGAACATCACATTGACCAGGGGCAGCAGCTTCGACCCGGGGATGGGAAGCTCGAAGCCCACGCGCTCCGAGAGGTGGACCACCTTGCGAAACATGGACCCCGCGAAGTCGTAGATGTCCAGACCGAGAACGGCGAAGTCCCGCTCGAAATAGGTCATGAGGGGCAGCGTCGGTGCCAGAAGCAGGCCCCTGCGGATTCTGGCCAGCAGCCCTTTGCTCTGCCGCCGGGTCATTGGCTTCTCGCTGAAGTAGTTGCTGGGAAGCGCGGTGTGGCGTGACTCGTCGAGGTGGAACAGGCGGAGGACCTCGAGGCCGGGAAGCACGCTGAGCAGCCCGAAGAGATTCAGCGCGAAGCCCTCGATCAGGACGTTCATGCCGAAGAACTTCTCGAGCCCCTTGGACTTGAGTGTGCGCTCCATGACCATGTATTCCCAGATCGACATCCTCGGAACCGGGCAATCGAATGCCTTGATCAGCTCTCGCAGGACGACGAAGTGCTTGGCCTCTTCCATCACCTGCATCGTCAGCGCCGCCCGCGCGCCAGTGCCTTCGACTCCACTGCTCAACACCTCGGTGGACACCATCCAGGCATAGGCTTCGCCGTGCCCGATCGTCGAGAGGATGTTGACAATCGCCTGTTTCTGCTCCGGTGTGTACTCACGGTTCAGCAACGCCTTGAATTCATCACTCTTGATCTTCTCGAGGTGGCCTCGCTCCGAGTTCTTCAGCGAGCCATCGGCGAGTTCCAGGAGCATCCTTTCGTTATTCGTACAGTCGCGGAAGCTCGACCAGGGCATCTGCTCTTCGGCCTTCCAGAGCAGCCGCAGGCTCTTGTCGTAGTGCTGCTTGCGCAGCCGATCGTTCGTTCCCCCCATGAACTCGAAGGTGATGTCGTCGTACCGCCCCTTGCGACCGCCGAGGTGGCACTTTTCGAGAATCGCGTCGCGGCGGCGCATGAAGCGATTGACCCTGCGTTCTTTGGCAATGATCCGAGCGGTCTGGTCCGGGATGAGTTCGATGGGTTTGAGGTTCACAGCGAGTTGCCTCCAGGGAGGTTTTTGACCGTGCGGTCAAAGAATGTCGAGAGTCTAGAGTGGGTTTGCCAATCGCGCCACTTCACGGCACGTACGGACGGCTGCCGGCTCGGGGCGCGGTTGCAGGAGCGGCCGAGCGCCAGGTCTAGGAATCAGAAATCTGATGTGAATTCCGTTAGTTAACCAGAGAATTGCATTCTCGTTGCAACTCCAGGCTGTCTCGGAGCACAGGCTCCGGCAATGCCGGCGGGTGGGAATGCCCACCTGCGACGCACCCAATCTGGGCGATCAAGGAGTTCACCACGACGCTCTGGGGTCGCGTTCTCAGGGGTTTGGCCGCTCCGCTTCGAAGGCACTCGACTGCCGCTACGCCGATGGTGCGCCACCATCGGCCGAACTGATCGACGACATCCGACACAGTATCCACGAGCCGAGCGTGTCGTTTCCCTGGTGCCGCGGCGATCTGCTGCTCATCGACAACCTCCGTACCGGACGCGGACGCTCGACCTACAGCGGAGCGCGCCAGATCCTCGCCGCTCTCGTCGCCGAGCTCTCGCGGCACTGAACCCGCCCCAGGCCTGACGCCCGAGGGGTTTCCCCTCGGGGGAGGCAGGGTTTTGGCACCCTTGGCGTGGGAATAATTCCCACGTATAATTTTGCCATGTTGCTTCAGACGACTACCGGCAAGCGGAACGAATCGAGCATGCACCGAGCCTGGCTACGGAGCCAACCCCGACTGAGCAGCCTCCTGGCGGTTTCGCTGCTCGCGCTGGCCGTCGCGCCTGCTCCAGCTGGCGCCGGCGGTTACGCCATCGTGACCTCCTCCGAAATCCGGAGCCTCTCGCAGAACCTGGTCCCCTTCGCGGCCTCGAAGACCGCCCGGGGATACACCACACATGTCTTCGACGAGGCCGACTGGAACGGGGCAGGTCTCGTAGGAGATGCCGCCGCCGAGGCCCTTCGTGCCTTTCTCCAGTCGGCCCATGCCCTCTTCGATTTCGACTATGTGCTCCTGGTCGGCGACCCCCGCACCGCTACCGGCCCGGTCCCGATGAAGACGCTCCACCCACGAACCTTCGGATACCTCTCCACCACGCCCAACGGATGGAGTGCCGACTGCGACAGTTTCGTCATGACACAGGACCCGGTGCCTTCCGATTACTACTACGGCGATGTGGACGGAAACTGGGATCTCGATGGCGATGGTCTCTACGGAGAATTTGGAGACTATGACGCTCCAATTGGTCCCACCGGTGACTTCGGCCCGGGCGGCGTCGATCGCGACCATGACTTCGCGGTCGGCCGCATCCCCGTATACACCAGCAATCCGACCGAACTCGCCGAGGGAGTGATTGACCTCGATCACATCCTGGCCAAGACCATGGGCTACCAGGGAGCGCCTTTCGGAAGTATCGATTGGCGTTTCTCCGCTTTGATCGCGGCCGAGGGGGCGAACCGCATCTTCTTTGGGGAAGCCCTCCGCAACGACGTGCTCCTCCCGGCCAACTTTTCCTCGGCCGTACGTGTCTACGACGCCGATGTCTGCCTCGTCCTGAACCCGCCGAGTGGCTGCGTGCCCATCTCGGGAACACCCGAGGCCACGACCTGCTCGGTCTCGAACGTCGCCACGCAGTGGGACTCCACCTCTCCGGGTGCAGTCACTTGGCTGACCCACGGGGGCGGCGTAGGCGCCGCGGCCGTAATGAATACTACCCAGGCCACCCAACTCGACGACGGCCATCCCGTCATCACCTTCCAGGCCTCTTGCTTCAACTCACTGCCCAGCCAGACCAACAACCTGAGCTATGCCCTCTTGAAGAACGGCGCCGTGGGCACGATCGGAGCAACAGCGATCAGCCACGGACCCGGCGGACCGAACCCGCCAATTACCCACCCCTCATCCGAAGGTGGCAACGCCGGGATGGCTTACTCCTTCATGCAGTTCCTGGGGCAGCAAGGTATGACGGTGGGAGACTCGCTAGCCGAGGTGAAGCGCGAAACGAATCTCTACGGTCGCTGTTGGTACTGGCACAATATGGCGGGCTTCAATCTCTACGGGGATCCGGAGGTCAGCCTCCTCGACTCGGCCCCCGAGGCCCCAGCAGCCGTCCCCGTTCTTTCGCCAGCGGCCCATACCCTGTTGATCGGAGCGCTCGCCGCTCTCGGCTCCCTGGTGGCACTGCGCCGGACAGGCTCGCGTCGGGGCCTCCTTCTGAAGCGAGCCGGCCTGCGCCGCACCACTGATCAATATGATTCCTGAAAAGGGGATTGGATCAAAGCTGATGAGCATGCGAAGTCTCTCAGGGGCATTGGTCGTCTTGCTGGCCGTTGCGAACACCTCTCATACCACCGACTACTATCTGCACCCACTGGGCGACGACAGCGACTCGGGCACATCCGAGCAGGATCCCTGGCAGACGCTGGAGCACGCAGTTCCGCATCTCACTCCGGGTGACACGCTCTACATCGGTGGCGATTCGAGCAGCCCGTACCAGGGTCAGGCCGGGGTCGAGATCGACGTGAGCGGTGCCGTCGGTGCCGAAATCACGATACGAAACCAGCCGAACCACTCCCCCGTCTTTTCTGGTACGCAGCTGATCGACTCGGGCTGGCAACTGCACGCTGGGTCGATCTACAAGATCGATCTCAGCGACCCCGGTGGCCCCGACTTTCCCGGCGACTTCCGGCCGCTACTCGTCTTCCAGAATTCGAAGGGCCAAACCGGGGGAGACTTTCTCTCTGATCCTCCCGACCCGGTGGGTTCTCTTCAGGAGATGGCGTCCGGGACATGGTACTTCGAGTCGGGTCCCGCACAGAACTATCTCTACGTCTGGGTGAACGATCTGGGTGCGGGTGTCGACCCCAATGCGTATACGATCGAGGTCGGCAGAGTAGCCAGTGCGCTCGGAGATCGTGCGCCACCCTTCGCGTCTCACCTGTTATTCGAAGGCATTGAGTTCCGGGGATATACGGGGGTACCGAAGGACGACATCACAGTGGAGGTCTCGGTACCAGGCGCCATGACTTTCACCAATGCCGCAGCGATCAGTGGGACCTCGGGTCGCCAGGACATCACCATCAGCGGATGCATCTTTCGGCAGAACTGGAAGGGGCTGCGCATGGGTGCCATTCACGGTCTCGTAATCCAGGATTCCGTCTTCAGCGAAAATATTGCGGCTGGCCTCAGCATCGGGCTTACGACTTCGCCCGACCCCCAGACTGGCTTCCTGATGAAAAACTCGAGCATCCTCGATACCCACGGACCCTGGCCCAGAAAGAGTGTGCTCGACAGCAACCCCGCTGCGATCAAGCTGCACAAGCTCGCAGGCGGGGCGATTCGCAACGTGCTCGTGAGTGGCGCACATCTGAATCGAGCTGGGAACTACGGCCCGCACGGTATCTGGACCGACGTCGACGTCACCGACTTCGTGATCGAGAACAACGAGGTTCGCGACATCGAGGGCTTCGCGAGCAAGTTCAGTGGCCGTGGCATCTTCGTCGAACGTCGGGCCGATCAAAACCGGGTACACCGAAACCTCATCGTGAATGCGCAACATGGCATCGTCCTCGGAACCTACAATCAGGGCGTATCCGAGTGGCCCGAAGACGCTGAGATCTCCAACAACACGATCGTCGACTCGCTCTACACTGGAATCTACGTATACGGCGCTGTCCGACCACAGATCTACAACAACATCGTCGTTGGCACCGGACACGTGCCGATCCGTATCCACCAGCCGATTCTCGGAACGTCGTTTTCGGAGGACGTCTATATCGAAGCCAACGGAAGCTGGGATGCAACACCGCCGAGTGCCGGCTTCTTCTACGCACTCCATGCGTCCGACAACGAATGGGATTCCCCTGCCAACTTCACAGCAGCAGCCCTGGCCCTCGAGACGGGCGTGTCGGGGTTGACCCAGGAAGTCAACGCAGACCCGCTCTTCCGGAATCCGGGCAACGGCGACTATTCGCTGTCAGAACTGTCGCCCGCCATCGACGCAGGACTTCCGACCGGCGAGCCGTACAGCGGCTCGGGCATCGACCTCGGTTACCTCGAAATGCCGGGTACTGTGCCGGGCTTGACCGCTGTGGGATGTCTCCTGCTCGCTGCCACGCTGGGCGGAGCCGGTGTGGTCCAGCGGCGAACCCGGTGGCGGGTCTGATCGTCGAGGACGACTGTATTCGCAGGAGATTGGAGCGCGCAGACAGGAAGTTCAAGCTGCGTTTTCGCAGCGTCCGACAAGTAGGCATTCTGACCTGCCTGGTGATTTTCGGACCGATTGAAACCTGAGAAGATGGCTTCGCGCAACCGTGATGCCCGGTCCAAAGAGCGTGAAGAGGCCACCCACCATCGCGTAGGGTACAGGCCCCGTCGTCAGCACGACATCGCGATAGGGGTACTCGCCTGCCAACATCCGCTCGCCGACATGGAGCAGCAGCCCCTCTTTCAGGAGGCTCGGCTCGAGTCGCGACATCGCGATGCAGATGAGGCCGCCTGCACCAGACCAGAGCCAGGCCGCCCAGGTGGACGGTTTTGGAAGACCACTCGTTACCACTGCGGCCTCAATAGCACGCTATCCTGCGCGAGGTGAGAAGAATTCGCAGCTTGGCGTGGATCGCGGGCGTAATTCTTCTTGTGCTCGTTGCGGGCGCAATGCGCGCGAACAACGCCTCCGTGTACCAGCTGCACTGGGGCTTCGATGCACACTGGAACTGGGAATACGTCGAACACCTGACACGCACGTGGGAGCTGCCCGCGCCGCATGACGGATGGTCCTTCGCGCAGCCGCCGCTCTTCTTCTACACCGCAGCCGCGCTCGCCCGCACCATGGACGGAGCGTCGAAGCGCGACGTCACCATCGCGATCCGGCTCATGAGCTCCGCGATCGGCCTGCTGGGCATCGCCGCTGCGGTGTTTTGCGTGGCGCGTGCGGCACCCAGAGATCGGAGGCGGTGGTTCATTGCCTCGGGGTTGCTGCTCTTCCTACCCGTTCACGTCTACATGAGCGCCATGCTCAGCCAGGAGATCCTGGTTTCGGCGCTCGTTGCCTGCGCAGCGGTGGGTGTCGCCCTGCAGCTCGGGAACCAGCTGTCCCTGCGCCGAGTGCAGCGCCGCGCCGCGGGTTTGGGCTTCATAGCGGGTCTCGCCGTCCTCACCAAGCTCAGCGGCGTACTGTTGATCGCGGCCGCCTGCACGACGTGGATCATCGATGGCCTGCGCCGCGGCGAGTGGCGGCGTGGGCTTACCTGTGCCGCAGTTTTCGGCGGTGTCGCCACGCTGGTGGGAGCCGGCTACTACGTACGCAACCTGGTGCAGTTCGGGTACATCTATCCGCATGACCTGCCGGTCCACGCGCGAATCCACACAATGCCGCCCGGAGAGCGGTCGCTCGGCGACTACCTGCGCGTTCCGCTCGCGACCTTCACCGACCCGCAGGTGCTGAACCGCGACCTGGTCACCTCGGTCTGGGGCACGACCTACACGACGCTCTGGTTCGACGGACATCGGATCGTGTTGCCGCGGAAGGATCCTGCCATCACTCGCCTCGGAACCGCCATGCTCTTGCTCGCTTTGATCCCAAGCGCCGCCTTCGCGGTTGGACTCTGGCGAGGGCTGCGGCGCGCGGTGGCAGAGCCGGGGGGCGTTGATACCCTTTTTCTGCTTCTTGTGGCGCTGACGCTTGCGGGCTACGCATTCTTTACCTGGCGCAACCCGTGGTATGCGACGGTGAAGGGCAGTTATTTGCTCGGGATGCTGGTGCCATTCGGCTACTACACCAGCGAGGTGCTGGCGGACTGGACTCGCGGTATGGGGCTGCGCCAGGTATTCGTGTGGGCTGCGCTCTCCGCCCTCTTCACGCTTTGCGTCGTCGTGTTCACCTTGGAGTTGGTATTTTCGAAGACCGACTCCGGACCGGGGTTCGACTGGAAGAAGCACTACCCGGGGTACTCGACGGAACGGCACCGGCCGGCCGGTGCCGCACTCGGGCGTTGATGTCCACGCGGGCGGAAATCCGCACACACGCTGCACCGAGTTGCCGCCTGTGCGGCGTGCCCGGCGCGTCACTGCACGTGGACATGGACGATCGACTCTACGGCGTGGAGGGGCGCTGGTCGCTGTTGCGCTGCCCGGAGTGCGGCCTCGTCTGGCTCGACCCGAGTCCCGATGCCGCGGACATGGGGCGGCTTTACGAGGCCTACCACACCCACGATCGGCCGGTGCATCCGAGCTTCGTGCAGCGTGTCATCCGACGTGGGATACCGGCGGCCGTACTCGGCTATGGGGATTCAGCCGGAGCGGTAGAGAGGGCGACCGGCCGGCTCCTGGCAGCGATCGGACCGCTGCGCGAGACGGCGCGGCGCAGCGTGATGGCCCTTTCGGCGAATAGGCGAGGCCGGCTCCTGGACGTCGGGTGCGGCGCCGGCCTGTTCCTCTCGGTGATGCGCGACCTCGGCTGGGAAGTGTCCGGTACCGAGACCGATGCCGCAGCCGCCGCGCTCGCGCGCCGTCATGTGCCGGGGGCAGTCGTCCACACCGGGCTGCTTGAGGACGTCGGCCTCCCGGATGCCGGGTACGATGCGGTCACCCTCTCTCACGTGATCGAGCACGTGCCGGACCCGGAGTCTACGCTGCGGTCCTGTGCCCGCCTACTCCGCTCCGGAGGGCGAGTAGTGCTCGCGACCCCCAACGCGTGCGGACTCGGGGTGTCGCGCTTCGGGCGTTCGTGGCGCGGCTGGGAGGTGCCGCGGCATATCCACGTCTTCGACCCGGATACCCTGGCCCGACAGGTCGAGAAGTCGGGCCTCACGATTTGCTCGGTTGAGACCGTCACGAGTGCGGCTTTCTACCTGTACCTCGATGGAATTCGCATCGAACGCAGCACTCCGGGAGGACCCTCGGCGGCCGGTCGACCCGTCGGTCGCTTCGACCAGCTGTGGGCAGTCGGGTTCTGGCTAAAAGAGTATGAAGCCGTCCGGCGCGGACGGCCGGTGGGCGAAGAAGTGCTCCTCGTGGCGGAGCGCACCTCACAGACCGGAGGAGCGCATTCTGCGTAGCGCGGTCGACTGGCTGTGCCGTCCCCGACTCTTTGCCGCGCTGTTGCTCGTCACCAGCGCGTGTCTCGGCGCAGTGTACGCGCGGCTCGGTGTGCCCTTCAGCGACGAGGGTGCGATGCTCACCAACGCGGCCCGGATGCTGCGCGGGGCCGTCTTCTACCGGGACCTCGACGCCTACCCGTTCCCTCTGGCAACCTGGTTTCTCGCGCTCGCCATGAAGCTCTTCGGAGAGCATTTCACGGTGGCACGCGTCCTGGCCGTGGCGCTGAATTGCACGATGGTGCTCGCGCTGTACGCGACGGCTCTCCGGGTGCTCGAACCTCGTCGCGCGGCGCTCTTCGGAGTCCTGTTGCTGGCCCTCAAGCCGCTGGCCTGGCCGGCTTTCACCTTCTACCTCTACTCCGAGTTCGCCTTTGCGTTTACCTGCGTTTCGGTTGCACTCGTGACCGCGGGGGCCGGACGGCCGGGGCGTCTCCTGCTCGCTGGCCTCTGTGCTGCTGCTGTCGTTCTCGCAAAGCAGAACCTGGGCTTCGGCCTGGTGGCAGTCTCGTGTGTGCTGCTCTTCCTACCCGGTCTCCGCGTGGACGAAGCCGGTCGGCGCGAGCGGCTGCGCGACCTTACGAGCTTCGGGGTCGGTGTGGCCCTGCCTGTCCTCACCTTCCTCACGGTGCTGACCTGGCAGGGGGTACTGATTGCCGGCATCGAGAGCGGCCTGCTGCGACCCTTTACCGGCTATCTCCCGAGCAGCGGGGTGCCATTCACTCCGATGCTCGCCTGGTGGAACCTTGGCTCGATCGGTCTGGAAGGTGGGGCTGCGAGCTACCTGCCCCTGCACCCACTGCGGGCTGTGAAGGATTTTCACAGCGACCCCACCGCGGTGAGTCGAGCCGCGGCTCTACTGCTCGAGGCCGGCGCCCGCTTCGTCTACACGTCGATTCCCCTTGCCTTCCTGGCGTCGTTTCTGTGCTGGATGCGACCGGCACGGGATGTCGCGGATCGCGGTGCGCGAAGAAACCTCTTCGCGCTCGCTCTCGTTGCGGCGGTGGTGGCGCTCAGTGCGTGGCCGCGGGCGGACATCTACCACGTATTGCACGTCTACCCGCTGACGGCGCTGGTGCTGTTCGCGCTGGGGCAGCGGGTCGCCGGGCGCGAGCGACCGCCGTGGCTCGTGGCCGCCCTCGTTGCGGTGATCACGATCGGGAGCGTCTCCACCGCGCGGTGGTTCCTGGCGCGCACCACGATCCCCGTACGGCTCGAGCGGGCCGATCTCTTCGTCGAACTCCGCGACGCGTTCCTCGAGCCGGTGGTCCGCGGAATTCGGGCCGAGGTGGCACCTGGGGCGCCGATCTTCGTCTATGGCTCCGAGGCGTACTACTACTTCCTTGCAGACCGCTACGGGACTTGGGTTTTCCCACAGCTGTATCCGGGGCAGACAGGGACGGGTGGGGGCGAGGAGGTCATCGAGCGGTTACGGCGGGATCCACCTCACCTTGTGGTGCGCGGTCGACTGCGTGTCGGGGGGCTCCCCGATATCCGTGAGTATGCACCGGTTCTCAACCGCTACCTCAAGGAGCGTTACGTGAAGGACCAGAACTTCTTAGCTCATCGTGCGGTCCCGAAACGAGCGAAGCGAGGCCAGCCCACAATTCTCAGGCCGCGGGGAGGCCGCCTCCCAGCCCCCGAGCGTTGAGATTCAGGGACGTCCAATGTGAACCACGAGCGATCGAACTGGTCCACGCTCTTCTTCTGCGCATGGTCAAAGATTCGTTCACACCCGAAGAACCACCGTGCGATGTCGATCCGCACGTGGATGAAGTGCTCAGCGGCGAGCGGACCCGCGTCGTCGGATGCTTGAAGGGGGCGGCAGCCGACATCAGAACGCAAACAGGGCTCGTGATGAGATCCGCCTTCTGGAGTGAGACCCACGGCTGCTCCGTGGTTGAGCGCAGCCCGAAGGACAATCAGATCGTTGTTTACTGTCTTTTCTGACACACCCTGTGCTCTCCGGGCGACGACGAAGCCATCGATGTCACTTTGCTCCAGCTCCAATACCGGAGGATCTCCGAAGTGAAGTAGCAGTCGCCTTACGGACGACTCCGCGACCCTGACGCTTCTCGGCTTCGAGTAGATCCTCTGACGTATCAGATAGGAGTCGAGCACAGCCTTCAGGCCCGTCCCTCCGTGGACTTTTGTCCTGGAGCCACGTACCGCCTTGAGCAGATCGAGGGCTCGATGGAGATCCGGTCCAGTGGAGCGACGAATGCGCATGCCAGTCTCATCCTTGTAGTCGAGGTAGTAGCTCTTCCCGCGTTTGTAGAGGCCCTTCGGAAGCTGCATCACTTGCCCTCCCGAGCGAGCCAGTCCAGATAGACCGGGCAGGAGGGCTCTCGGTACCCGCACTGGTCGCAACGTGCGCACGGGTCCCCGTGGTAGACCGCGCAGTCGGCACACATGCCGAGGTCCGTCAGGGTGCAGTCGGAATCGTGGCTATGGAGGTGTGACACGTCTGGATTCCCTTCGTCACAGGCTGTGCCTCGAAGGAATTTCCAGCCCGTCTACAAGACCGTGATACCTCGACGAAAACTGGCACGCCGGGAGGGATTCGAACCCCCGACCCTCAGGTTCGAAGAAGAAACCGAACCCGAGGAAACACCACCAGTTGCGCTCTCGTGACCGGAGAGCAGCGGCGAGGAGCGGCAAATAGCGGCACTCAGCACGGCAGACGGCACCCCCGCGGCACCAAGTTTTTTGGAGTCCCAGGCTTCCTAGGTCCGCGCCGAACCGACCCCCACCCCCTCTTTTCGTAAACGGGTCCCTCGCGAAACCCCACACCGGCTTCTGCTCAAACGAAGAGCTTCTGGGGCCCCAACAGGCCCCATATTTCTACCGCCTCACCGCCCGCTTCACTCCCAGCCCCAACAGCAGCCCACCGAGGAGCCAGCCGATCCGCAGATAGGAAGTTCAAGCTGCGTTTTCC
>PBYF01000006.1 GCA_002729515.1 Deltaproteobacteria bacterium | reverse complement strand
TCCCGGTGCAGCTTCGCCCTCGGATCCCGGTGCAGCTTCGCCCTCGGATCCCGGCGCAGCTTCGCCCTCGGGGACCACGGCCGCGGCCTCCGCTCGCGCCGCCTCCTCGCGCGCCGCGGCCTCCTCGCGCTCCGCGGCCTCCTCCAACTCTCGAGCCGCACGCTCGGCCGCCCTCTCGGCGCGGATGCGCTCGAGTTCCGCCGCCTCGACCCGGCGTGCTTCGATGTCGGAGACATCGGGGTCGGCCAGCACGGTCAGGTACCTCAGCACGGAGTCGTCGAGCCGCAGCACGCGCTCGACCTCAGTGACGACCTTGCCGTCATCGAGGTAATGGAGCGTCAGGTAGTGACCCTTCTGAAAGTTCCGGATGCTGTAGGCCAGCCGGCGCCGACCCATGTCGTCGTAGAAGAGCTGGATCGCACCCTGCTTCTCGAGGATGGCTTCGACACGNGCGCAGACTGCCTGAACGCCCTCGTCCGAGAGCTCCGGCTGAATGACGAAGGTGGTCTCGTATTCTCGCACCAGGCCTCCTCGCGGACGGGGCTCTAGCCCCGAGCCCCCACTCAGCGGGCTTTTCTGCGAAAGGCCGCCCGCGCCGGGGACTGAGGAAACGCGGCGGTCCATCCCGCCGCGGGGCCTGTTGATACCACAAGCGGAAGAGGGTGCGCACCCCGGGACGTCGACTGGTCCCGAGGACGCCCCGCCTAGGACCCGAGGAGCCAGGCGTGAAGGCGGAGCTCCCCGGTGAGCTCCGGGTGAAAGGTCGTGGCGAGCACGTTTTCCTGGCGCACTGCCACGGGCCAACCGTCCACGCGCGCCAACACCTCGACCCGGGCGCCGGGCCGGCGAAGCCGCGGGGCCCGGATGAAGACGCATTCGAGCCCCTCGAAGCCCGGCGCCGGATCCTCGGCTGGGGCCGAGAACGAGTCCACCTGGGTGCCGTAGGCATTGCGCACCGCCAATACGTCGACGAGGCCCAGCGAGCGGACGCTGTGGTTCTCGACCTCGGTGGCCAACAGCACGGCGCCCGCGCAGGTTCCGAGGACCCGCTTGCCGGCCGCTGCGAAGCTCTCGAGCGGCTCGTACAGACCGAGCCGCNCGAGACCCNTCGCGATCGTCGTGCTCTCCCCGCCGGGCAGGACCAGTGCGTCGATGCCGTCGAGTTCGGCGGCGCGGCGCACGCACCGAACCTCCGCGCCCAGCCGCTCCAGGGTCCGGCTGTGCGCCTCCACGTCCCCCTGGACGGCGAGAATCCCGGCCCGCTGTCCCATGGGCTACCAGCCGCGGTTTGCCATGCGCTCGTTCTCTTCGAGCGTGCCGATCTCGATCCCCGGCATCGCACCGCCCAGACCTCGGCTCGCCGCCATCACCTCGGCGGCCTCCTGCCAGTGCGTGGTGGCGCGCACCACGGCGGTGGCGCGCTTCTCGGGATCCTCGCTCTTGAAAATCCCCGACCCGACGAAGACCGCCTCGGCCCCCAGGGCCATGCACAACGCGGCGTCGGCCGGTGTGGCCACGCCTCCGGCTGCGAAGTTCGGCACGGGAAGCCGTCCCGTCTCCGCAACGCTCCGCACCAGATCGACGGGCGCCCCCAGTTCCTTGGCACGCGTGGGAAGCTCCTCCGACCGAGTGGCGCTCAGCGTGCGCATGTCTCCGCACACCCGGCGCAGGTGACGCACGGCCTCGACGATATTTCCGCTGCCCGCCTCGCCCTTGGTGCGGATCATGGCCGCACCTTCCGAAATACGCCGCAACGCCTCCCCCAGGTCTCGCGCCCCGCACACGAAGGGCGAGCGGAAGTCGTGCTTCCAGACGTGGTGCTCTTCGTCGGCAGGTGTCAGCACCTCGCTCTCGTCGATGAAGTCGACCCCCAGCGACTCGAGCACCCGCGCCTCCACGAAGTGGCCGATGCGCACCTTCGCCATCACCGGAATGGAGACGACACGCTGGATACCTTCGATGACCTCCATCGAGCACATCCGGGCGACGCCCCCGTCCTTGCGAATGTCCGAGGGCACGCGCTCGAGGGCCATGACAGCCACCGCTCCGGCGTCTTCCGCGATCTTTGCCTGCGCCGGCGCCGTCACGTCCATGATGACGCCGCCCTTCAGCATCTCCGCCAGGCCGACCTTGATCTCAAAGGCAGCAGCTCCGCGCCGGGCGCCGTTGCCTCCCTCGTTCTCATTCTTCTCGTTCATGGGTTCTCCTCCCTTGGCTCTCAAACAGAAACCCGCTGGGCACGCCGCCCGTCGGCGCGCCCGCGTCGGGTCACGACTTCACCCAGAACCGCAGCACCCTCGCGAAGCTCCGCCTCGTCGGCCATGGCGTAGCTGAGCCGCAGGCAATGCGACGGCCGGCGGTCGTGGTGGAACTGTGCGCCGGGAGCGAAGAGCACCCCGGCAGCGACGGCATCGGGCAACAACTCGCTCGTGTCGATGGCGTCCGGCAGCTCGACCCACACCTGGTAACCGCCCTCCGGTCGAGCGAAGCGCGCACCGGGGGGCAGGTACTGCGCCAGCGCCTCGAGCAGGGCGTCGCGCCGGCCGCGCATGACGCGCCGCAGGCGTGCCAGGTGCTTGGCGTAGTCGCCGCTCTCCAGGAACCCCGCGAGACCGGCCTGGAGCGGCATGGCGTCCGAGAGGTCGCTCGATTGCTTCAGCGCGAGCAGGGCGTCGACGAGCCGGCCCCGCGCGGCCATGGCCCCGACCCGCACTCCCGGAAAGAGGGACTTCGAGAACGAAGCCAGGTGGACGACACCGCCGGTCGTGTCGAGGGCTGCCAGCGGAGCAACCGGCCGCCCATCGATGCGAAGGTCCTGCTCGTAGGCATCCTCCACCACCGGCTTGCCACAGCGCGCGGCGATCGCGAGCAGCGCCTGGCGGTGGGCCAGCGAAGTCGTGATGCCGAGCGGGTTGTGGAAGCTCGGAATCGTGTAGAGGAGCTTCACCTCGGGACGCGCGAGAGTTCGCTCGAGCGCACCGAGGTCGAGACCCTCCTCGCGCATTGGAATCGCCGTGGTCTCGAACCCGAGCCCGGAGCAGGCTGCGAGTACGTGGTTGTAGGTGGGCTCCTCGAGCGCAACGACGTCGCCGGGCGCGGCAAACAGGCGCAACGCCAGCACGATCCCCTGGCTCGCGCCGTGGCAGAGCACGAGTTCGTCCGGAGAGACCACGAGGTCGACGCCCTTCAGGTGCTCGGCGACGGCGCGGCGCAGACGGAGCAGGCCCTGGGGCTCGCCGTAGAGCAGGAGTTCCGCACCGCCTTTCTGGAACTCGCGGTTGAGGGTCTTTCGAAACGCCGCCGCGGGGTAGAGGCGCGGATCCGGAACCACGGAGTGGAGCGCCACCGCCGCGTCGGTGCTGCCGAAGCGCGGCAGGGCACGCTCCAGCACGAGCAGGCGCTCGATGAGCGGCGAAAGCTGGGGCTCGAAAGAACGCGCACCGGCGCCCCCGGCAACGAAGGTCCCGCGCCCGACAGTGGCTTCCACCAGGCCGTCCCGAGCGAGTTCGTCGTAGGCGAGTGCAACCGTGTCGCGGTTCACGCCGAGCCGCTCGGACAGATCCCGGATCGTCGGCAACCGCTCGCCCAGGGCGAGGCGGTGCGCCTCGATCGCACTCCGGATCTGTCCGGCGATCTGCCGGTAGACGGGACCGGCATCTCGGTTCTGAACGAGCGAAATCTCTAGCATGAGACCAGTCTATTTGAGGGACAAAAAGGATTCAACCCGTTTAAAGCAGTGATTTATTCCGGGATAATACCCAGACAATAATCAAAAAACAGGCAGTCAATCAGGCATCTGGTGGATCGGCGCGCCCGAATCCGGCCAGCCGTCCAATCACAAGGGCCACCAGGCCGACGGCACCCGACAAGAGGGCCCCCATCTTCGCCTCGCCCAGCAAGGCGGGATCCGTGAATGCGGCGCCGGCGATGAAGAGCGCAACGGTGAGCCCCAATGCCGCGACGAAGCCCGCCATCAGGAGTGTGCCCATGCTCATCTGGTCGGGTAGCGGAAAGCCCAGGCGCGCCGCGAGCCAACCGAAGAGCGTCACCCCCACGGTCTTGCCGATCACGAGTGAGGCGAGGATCAGCCAGGTGAGTGGCCCGACCTCCTCGAACGCGACGCCGGCATTCGCGAACGCGAAGAAGAAGAGACCGAAGTCGACGAACAACTTCAGCTGATGCTCGAAATTGTGGAGCGCCGAGTGCTCCATGTGGAGATCGTGGGCCAGCTCCTCTCCCATCAGGTCCACCTCGTCCTGGTCCTTGAACAGGCCCACGTCGCGCCGAGGTGCCGGCAGGAAGGGCACGATCGACACCAGTGAGATGGCCGGGTGCAGGTGGGCGAGCACGAAGCCCAGCCAGGCGAGCGGCCCTCCCAGTGCGATGTAGGGCACCCAGCTCTTCACGCCGGCCCGGCGAAGGCCGTAGGCCACGCCCATGCCCGCCGCCACGAGCAAGAGGAACCCAGGCGCTGCCGGGTGCGCCGGATCGCCGTAGAAGACCGCGATGATCACCAGGCCGATTGCGTCGTCCGCGACGGCCACCAGGAGCAGGAAGTTGATTGCGGGATGTCCCCGGCCGAAGACCGCGCGCGCCACCAGCCAGGCCAACGCGATGTCCGTCGCCGTCGGCACGCCCCAGCCCCGCATGAGAGAGTTCCAGTCGTCCGTCGGCTGGTAGACACCGGCCTGGAACAACAGCCAGAGGCCCCCGAAGAACACGCCGATGGGCCCGATGACGCCGCCGAGGGTCGCCAGGAGCGGGTTCACGGCCTTGGCAGGTGGATTCAGGTCGCCACCGGGCAGACACGCCTCGGTGATCTCTTTCGCCGCGATCCCGAAAAAGAACACCATGAAGATGTCGTTCACCAGGAAGTGGAGCGTGATCTCGTGGCCCAGGAGGCTGACGTCGCCAAAGAGCTTGCCGTCGACGGTCTGGTGGTACCACCCGGGCGCCAGGTTGGCGCTGACGATTGCCACCACGACGCCGGCGAGCAGCGGGATCGAGAACTCCTGGAGCACATTGATGAGACCGTTGCGGCTCGTCGCCAAGGGGGGGGGGCTCCGTTCGCGGCAGAAGCTGGGCCGCTCACTCTACCGGGTTCAGGATTCGCTGGCAGGATCCGTGTTGAAGCGGTTCATCGCCGGGACGATGCCCTCCAAGAGAAATGCTTCAATGGCCTCGGCTGCGGCCTCTACGCGTCTCCGGACCGCGACCTCCTCTTCGGCCGAGAACGGTGCGAGCACCCAGTCGGCGGTATCCGCGAGTCCTTCGGGTCGCCCGACGCCGAAGCGCAAGCGGGCGAAGTCGCTGCGATCCAGCGCCTCGATCACGTCGGCCAGACCCCGGTGCCCGCCCGAGCCGCCGTGCGGCCGCAAGCGCAACCTCCCGGTGGGCAGGTCCACGTCGTCGAAGACCACGAGCAGGTCGCTCGACGGCTCCTCGATGCCCAAGCCCCGAATCGCCTGGGCGACCGCGGCGCCGGAGCGATTCATCCAGGTCAGAGGCTCGAGCACGGCGACCTCGACTGGTTCGCCCGCGTCGCGTTGGATCGAGCCCGGACCGAAGCGACTCTCGAATCGCTCCCCATCCAAAGGGATCGAGTTGCGCGCCGCGAAGCACCCGACCACGCGGTAGCCGACGTTGTGGCGGGTTCCCAGGTAGCGGGAACCCGGGTTCCCGAGGCCAACGACCAGCTTCACCGGAGAGCGGAGAGCCTACTCACCGTCCTTCGCGTCGTCTGCAGCCTCGGCAGGCCCTCCCGTCTTGGACTCCTCGCCCTCGGCGGGAGCCTCCTCGCCCTCGACGCCTTCCTCGGCCTCGACGCCCTCTTCTTCCGGAGTCTCCTCTTCCTCGACCTTCGGAGCCACCACCGAGACGACGGAGAGATTGGGATCGCTCTTCAACTCGACACCCTCGGGCAGCGCGATGTCCCGCACGTGGAGTGAGTCGCCGAGTTGCATCTCGCTGACGTCGGCGATGAGTTCCGTGGGAATCGAGAGCGGCAAGCAGATCAGGTCGATCTCGCGCAGGCTGTGATCCAGGATCCCGCCCAGTTCTACCCCGGGAGCCTTGCCCTCGATGTGAATCGGTACCGAGACCTCGACCCGCTGCTCCGCCTCGATCGCATAGAAATCGGCGTGCAGGTACACGCCGTGCACCGGGTCGCGCTGGAGTTCGCGCACGAGCACCATCTTGCCCTCGACCGCCGAGTCGCCCTTCAGGTAGAGCACCGTATTCATTCCAGCGTCGCCGCGCTCGAGCAACTGCCGGAGCGCCCCGGGGTCGACGTGGACCGCGACGCTCTTCTCGCCCTTTTCGTAGCAGATACCCGGGATGCGACCGGCCGCACGAAGCTTGCGCGCCACACCCTTTCCCGTTCCGTCTCGAAGCTCGGTTTGAAGCGTGTTCTCGGCCACGTTCGGCTCCTGATAGTCAGACGAAGAGCGAGCTAACGCTCTCCTCGTTGTTGATGCGCCGAATCGCCTCACCGAGCAGGTGGGCGATTCTGACCACACGGAAGCGCCCACTTTCCACGGCTTCCGGTCGAAGCCCGATGGTGTCGGTCACCACCACCTCTTCGAGCACCGACTCGTCGATGCGCTTGATCGCGGGGCCCGATAGGACAGGGTGTGTGATCGCAGCGGAGACCCTGGCCGCACCTTCGCGGGTAAGGGCCTCGGCGGCCTGCGTGAGCGTACCGGCCGTGTCGGCGATGTCGTCGACGATCACGCAGGCGCGGCCCTTCACGTCGCCGACGATGTTCATCACCTCGGATACGTTGGCCGCCTCTCTCCGCTTGTCGACGATCGCGAGCGTCGCTCCCAGGCGTTTCGCGTACGCCCGCGAGCGTTCCACACCACCGGCGTCCGGCGACACGATCGTGAGCGGTTCGTTCCCGTAGCGGGAGCGAACCGCATCGAGCAGTACTGGAGTGGCGTAGATATTGTCGACGGGAATATTGAAAAAACCCTGAATCTGTCCGGCGTGCAGCTCGATGCAGAGAACGCGGTCGGTCCCTGCCGTCACGAGCAGATCGGCGACCAGCTTCGCGGTGATCGGAACCCGCGGGATTACCTTGCGGTCCTGGCGCGCATAACCGTAGTAGGGAATCACAGCCGTGATACGGCGCGCTGAGGAGCGGCGCAGCGCATCGACCATGATGAGGAGCTCCATGATATGCGCGTTCGCGGGGGACGACGTCGACTGCACCACGAAGCAGTCCATGCCACGCACGTTCTCACCGAGCTCCACCCGGGTTTCACCGTCGCTGAAAGTACTGACCTGGGCCTTGCCCACCTCGAGTCCGAGATAGGTCGCGACCGATGCAGCCAATTCCAGGCTGGCGTTGCCCGTGAAGATCTTCAGATTCGGCATGCTCCCGATCCCAACTGTGCCTCCAACCTCGATCTGCAGTACGTGGTTGGGGCGGCAGGACTCGAACCTGCAAATGGCGGCTCCAAAGGCCGCTGCCTTACCAATTTGGCGACGCCCCAGAACCGTTCGAACGGATCGACGCCGAACGGCGATCGACGCCGAACGGCGATGCGCAAGCCTATCCGGCTTCGAGCGTCCTTGCGACCCGGAGCCAGGTTCGCCGGGGCGTCCGCGCCCGCAGCTTCCCGAGGGCCGCCTCCGCTTCCGCGAAGCCCGGAAAGACACCGAAAACGGTCGCACCGCTGCCCGAAAGCGCCACCGCGCTGGCCCCGGCCCCGTGCAACGCCTCCCGGAGGCGAGCCACTGCGGGACAGAGCCCCACAGCAGCGGGCTCCAGATCGTTGCGCAGCAGTTCCGGCAGGCCCGCTGCGCCGGGCCCTTCGAACACCCGGTGCACGAGTTCCCGCAGGCCCGGGCCGGCCGGTTCCGGCGTGAGCGCGTCGAACGCCGCGTAGACCCGCTCCGTCGCCAGTGCCTCACCGGGGTTGGCGAGCAGCAGCACGAGGGGGGAAAGCGTGGCGGCGAGCGGCTCGCGAAGCTCGCCTACGCCGCTCACGAGCGACGGCCGCGGGGCGAGAAAGTAGGGGACGTCGGCGCCGAGCCCGAGAGCGAGGATCTCGAGGTCCCGAGGCTCCAGAGCGCCGGGCAGTAGCTCGGTGAGTCCCCGCAGGACCGCGCCGGCATCACTCGAGCCCCCTCCGAGACCCGCGGCCGCGGGCACGCGCTTGGTGAGATGCACCGAGACCCGGTGCTTTAGATCGGCGGCCGCGAGAAAGCCCGCAGCGGCGCGGGCCGCCAGATTGGTGGTGCCGTCGGGGACGTGGGCCGATACCGACGCGAGTGCAAAGTCGACCGCGGCCTCGGGCGCGTCGCTCACCTCAAGAACGACCTCATCCGCCAGGTCCAGCGGCGCGAAGACACTCTCGAACTCGTGATAGCCGTCGGGTCGGCGTGCCGTGATCCGCAGCCCGAGGTTCACTTTGGCCGGCGCTGCGAGTCTCAGCGTCAGGAGCGCGACTCCAGGGTCCGGCTCCGCGGAGTGATCCGAAGGCACCGTCGAAACCGGTCCCGGACGGACGGCGCGTTGCGCTCGGAGTCCACCGGATCAACCCGCCGAAACGCTCTTGCTGGCTTCGACGAAGCGCGTGTGCAGCTCGTACAGAAGGCTTTCCAGGAGCTTGTCCTCCTCGTCGTCGAGGTTGCCCCGGGTCTTGTCTCGAAGCATCTCGAGCGCGTCGATGGTCTGCCGCGCAAGTGGCAGGTTCTTGTCGGGGGTGCTCTCTCCTGTCTCCGGATCACCTGCCGCGCCCAGATGGTAGAGCGCGGAGGTCGCCAGCGAGAGACAGAAGCTCGTGAAGTCGACCCGCGGCAGCTCGAACTCGGGGGCCTGGGTGGGGGGAGCCTCGTCGCCCTCTGAGCCGACCCGCTTGTCGACCACGGTGAAGCCGCGATCTTCGTTCTCGTCCGGATTCTTCTCGCTTGCCATCAGCTCTGCTCCTCGATGAGACTCATTTCCCGATACGCCGCCACGATGCGCTGGACGACCGTCACGGTGCTTCCCAGTGCAACCACCCACAGGGCGGGAATCATCCAGCCCGTGAGCGCGCCAGCTGCGAGGATCACGATCCGCTCACCCCGCTCGAAAAGACCGACCTTGAACGCGGGGACCAGGAGTTCCGCCTTCGCTTGGGCGTAGGAAACGAGCACGCTCACGGCCATGACGTACGCCGCCAACAACACGTGATTCGGCTCCCCGATCCGGGCGTAGAACGCAGTCAAGCCGAGCAGCAGCGCCATGTCCACGACGCGGTCGAGGGTCGAGTCGAGAAAGGCACCGAAACTCGTCGAAATGCCGTGGAAGCGCGCCACCACGCCGTCGAGGAGGTCGAACGCGCCGCCCGCGAGCATCACGAGTCCCCCGGCAAAGAACTCGCCGACGGCGAAGCAGCCCGCTGCCACGAGAGAGACAAGAGCGCCGATCACGGTCAGCAGGTTCGGATCGACCCGCCGCCGAAACAGGAAGGGCAGCCCGCGCAAGAGCCAGTCTTCAACCCGATCACCGAGTTTCGCTTTGATCAAGGCGTCAGGCCACCGGGTCGGCCCCGCCGGCGCCCGAGGGCTCGGCCGTACCCGCGATCTTGTCCGAAACGTCGGGCAGCGCCGAGCGCTCCTGTTCGAGTTCCTTTTCGCCGATCCAGCCACGGCGACCGATCAGGCGCACGTTCAACCGGAGGCGTTTCACGTTCTCGCGATCCATGGGTACTCCCCCATCCCCAGATAGGCAAAAACCTTAGCAAATTGACACACCTAGGAGAGCCCAGTAGCCTGCGGACTGTCTCCCGTGCTCATCAGAACCGCTCTCAGCCTCGCCCTCGTTGCCGTCGTCGGCTGCGCCAAGCCGCCGCCGACGTTCCAGGATGTCCCTCCGGCCGCGGACCTCTACGCCGAAGGTCAGGAGATGCTCGCCAGTGGAACCTGGCTCTGGATCTTTCCCCGCGTCAAACACACCAAAGCGATCGAAGTATTCCAGTCGATCATCGACAACTACCCTTACAGCGAGTACGCCGTGCTCGCCGAACTCGCCATAGCGGACAGCTACTTCGGCGAGGCAAAGTACGAGGAAGCTCTCTCCTACTACCGCGACTTCACCGACCTGCACCCCCAGAACGAAAAGGTGCCCTATGCGATCTACCGCGCGGCGATGTGCCACGCGCAACGGGTCGAATCGCCGAATCGCGACCAGACGGCCACCCGGCAGGCCCTCGACTTCCTGGACCAGCTGCTCGCCACCTACCCCTACTCCGAGTACGCGGACGAGGGTGAAGATCTGTGGCGCAAGCTGCGCCTCCAGCTCGCACTCCAGGTTGAGAACATCGGCGACTTCTACATGCGCCGGGGCGAGTGGGAAAGCGCCGCCGAGCGCTACCGGTCGCTGCTGAACGAGTTCCCAGGTCTCGGACTCGATGCGGAGGGCCTCTACAAGCTCGGTGTCTGCTACGCCGAGATGAACCGCCTCGTCGAAGCCGAGAGCATCTTCCAGGCAATCGTCCAGAACTACCAGGACACCGACGCGGCGAGCGACGCAGCGGACCAGATCGCTGATCTCGAACGCGAAACGTGACGGCCCGCACGGCGCTCAGCGATTCAGGTCGCGCAGGATCTCGCGCGCGGCGTTGCGACCGCAGGCGCCCATCACCCCGCCGCCCGGATGGGTGCCCGCTCCACATAGGTAGAGGCCGGGAATCGGGGTCCGGTACGGAGCGAGCCCCGGCACCGGCCGCAGGAAAAGCAGCCGGTCGAGTGTCATCGCGCCGTGGAAGAGGTTGCCGCCGGTCAACGCGAAGACGCGCTCGAGATCCGGCGGTGCGAGCACCTCGCGGTGGAGAACGCTGGCGCTGAAGCCGGGAGCGACCTCGTCGACGAGTTCCAGACAACGGTCCCCGAAGCTCTCGCGTGCTGCCTGCCAGGTCGTCTCCTCCGGCGCGAAGGGGACGTGCTGCACAAAGAGCGAAGCCACGTGCCGACCGGGCGGCGCAAGGCTGTCATCGATGGCCGACGGCAAGGTGAGTTCGATCATTGGCCGATCGGGAAGTCGGCCGCGACGCGCCGCCTCGAAGCTCTCCTCGAGTTCCTCGAGCGTGCGCGCACCCACATGGATCGTGCCCCGGTGCAGGGGCCCAGGCTCCGCCGCGTTTCCAGTCGTCCCCACGAACCGCGGCAGGGCCCCGAGAGCCAGGTTGAGCTTCAGGCTGCCGCTGCGGAAGTCGAGGGCATCGAGGTCCCGCACCACGTCGGTTGGAAGCGCATCCGGGCCCACCAGGCCGAGGAGCGTGCGCACCGGATCCGCGTTCGAGACGACCGTCTCCGCTTCGACCACGCGCCCGTCGTCCAACTCCACACCAGCGGCTCGCCCGTCGCGGAGCAGCACGCGTCGCACCGGCGCCTCGGTCTCGATCTCGGCGCCCGCCTCCCGCGCGGCGGCGGCCAATGCCTCAGAGAGCGCGCCCATCCCGCCGCGCACGTACGCCCACACGCCGCGTGCCCCGCCCGTCTCCCCCATGACGTGGTGCAGGAGGACGTAGCCCGTGCCCGGCGCCGAGGGCGGCGCCCACGCGCCGATCACCGAGTCGGTGGCCAGGGTTCCGCGCAGGGGCTCGCTCTCGAACCAGCCTTCGAGGGCAGCGCGCGCCGACCCCAACAAGAGCTGGGCGGCGCGCGGCAGTTCGCCTCGGAGCCGCAGCAGCGCCCAGCCGACTCGGGCCAGCCGTCCGAGGTCGCCCACACGCGGTCGGATCGGATCGGGTGGTGACGCGTCGAGCCAGGGCTCGATCGAGCACGCCAGCCGGTCGAGAAGCGCCTCGTAGGCGGGATAACGCTCCGCGTCGCGTGGCGAAAACTGAGCAATCGAGTGCGCGTTTGCAGCGGGATCGGTGCCGAGCAGCAGCCGCCGCCCGTCCGGCAACGGCGTATGTGAGGCGGGGTCGCGCGGCAACAGCACCAGCCCGTGCCGTCCGAGGTCGAGTTCGCGCAGCACCGCGGGCCGCAGCAGCCCGACCACGTACGCCGCTCGCGATGTCCGGAACCCCGGCCACAGTTCCTCGGTCACGCACGCGCCGCCCAACCGCTCGCGGCGCTCGAACACCCGGACCGAGAGCCCCCGGCCCGCGAGCAGCGCCGCTGCCACCAGGCCGTTGTGGCCTCCCCCGATCACCGCGATCTCGCATCCCACCGGGCGAGATTGTAGACTCCCAGGCGATGGGGGGGATGACGCTAGAACCGGTCGATTACGTCATCGCCGCGATCCTGGCGCTCGCGGTGCTGCGCGGCCTGGCAAGAGGTCTCCTGCGCGAGACCTTCTCGATCGCCTCGCTGGCGGCCGCGACCGTGGCCGTGCGGCTCTTCTGGCCCGAGGTCGCAACCTGGCTCACACGAGTCACCGAAGGTCAGATCGGAGAGACGGCGGCTCCGTGGGCCGCGGGGGCAGCCATCGCGATCGGAACCATCGCGGTTGCCACGACCCTCGGCCGCCTGCTGCGCCGCGGCGCGAAAGTGGTCGGCCTCGGCTGGGCGGACCGCGCCGGAGGCGCCGTGCTGGGAACGGCCGAGGGGCTCCTCGTAGCGGGAATCCTGATCGGCCTGATCGGCTACGTGATGGGCCGAAACCACCCCTCGATCGCCCACTCCCGCAGCCTTCACGCGTTCGAGGAACTCGAGGAGCTGGCCCGCGGCGGCCAGCTCCCGGAGATTGATTTCCAGCTCCCGATGGTGGCCTCACCACCGCCCGAACAACCCGAAAAGCTCATAGCCAACGAAAGACGCGCGATCGAAAACGAGGTGAGCGCGCTCGAGTAGGCCCCGACCTACTCTTCCACGAACGTATTCCGCTCCGCTCCCACGAGCACGTTCTTGAGCACCTTGCCAGTTGCGTTGCGCGGCAAGGGCTCGGAGCGGATCTCCCAGTGGGCCGGAACCTTGAACCCGGCAAGCTTCTCGGCGCACCAGGCAGACAACGCGTCCACATCGATCGACGCGCCCGGCTCCCGGACCACGATCGCCTTGACCTCCTGGCCGAGTTCCGGGTGATCGACGCCCACTACCGCCGCTTCGACCACTCCGGGGTGCGCCTCGAGGCGCTGCTCGATCTCGACTGGATAGATGTTCTCCGCAGCGCGGAGAATCATGTCGCGGGCCCGCGAGTTTATGTAAAGGTAGCCGGCCTCGATGCGGCCCACGTCGCCCGTCGCCAGCCAGCGGCCGGGCAGGATCGCCTTTGCCGTGGCCTCGGGATTGCGCCAGTACTCGAGCATCAGGTAGGGACTCCGAGCCCGCACCTCGCCTTCGCAACCGTCGGGCAGCGTGTTCCCGTCCGGTCCGCTGATCGCCAACTCCACCGTGGGGAGCACTCGGCCCACGGAAGTCGGTCGCTCCTCGAGTTCCAGACCGCTGATCTGCGAAATGCTCGCCACCGACTCGGAAAGCCCATAGCCAAGCCCCCGGGCTCGGGCACCGTTCGGCGCCACCTGCTTCATGCGTTCGAGCAGCGACGGGCTCGTCGGCGCCCCACCCGAGCCGAGCTGCCGCAGCGAGGAGAGGTCGTATCTTTCGATGTCCGGATGATTGAGAACACGCGGGGCCATGCTCCCGAGCCCCGTCCAGTTCGTCACACTCTCCTTCTCGAGAAGGCGGAGGACACCCTCGGCATCGAAGCGACCACGCCTCCAGATCGTCGTCGCGCCGATCACGAGCATCATGGTGGCACCGGCATAGAGTCCGGAGAGGTGGAAGAGTGGCACGGTCTGGAGCGAGACCGTCGGCGGCGGGTCGGCCTCGGGCGTCACACCCTGGGAGACCGCCGAAAGCATCCCTCGGGCACCGCCAAATATGGCCGTCTGTACGAAGCCACAGATGGCACGGTGGCTATTGACCGCCCCCTTGGGCCGGCCGGTGGTTCCGCTGGTGAACAAGATCACCGCCGGATCGTCCTCCGCGATCGGGTCGTCGGGCAGCGCTGCGCCGGGCGCGTAGGAGAGGAGCTTTGCGGCGTCGGACTCGATCTCGAGCACGGGAATACCGAAGTCGTGTCCCTCGACCCGCGCCAGGCGTTTGCGGTCGGCGATCAATAGCTTGGGATCGCTCAGCTCGACGCCGTACAACAATTCGTCCCGGGTCCACCAGCCGTTCAAGGCGGCGAGGACGCCTCCGAGGCTCACGGTGGCCCAATACGCGACGACCCACTCGAGCCAGTTCTCCGCGTAGATCGCAACCCGGTCCCCGCGGCCCACGCCGTACTGCTCACGCAGCGCGCGGGCGGTGGAAGCAACGAGCTTCAAGTGCTCGTCGTAGCCGATTCGGCGCTCGTCCTGCACCAGATACGTCGCGTCGCCGTGGGCGACGGATTCTTCGAGCAGTTCGCGCAGCGAGCGCTTGCGGTTCTTGAACACCCGCATCCGCTCCCCGAGCACTTCCTCTTCGACGGTCTCGAAAGGAGCGCCCGGCCCGCTGAGCTGGGCCTCGATCTCTTCGAAAGTGGACACGGCTGCGCATTGTATCAGCGGTTGCCGGCGCGGGGATCCCCCTCGACGGTTTCCAGGCAGGACCAGATGTTCGCCCGCTACCTCGGGGCCGGGGGAGGCGGCACGACCGAGATGCACCGCAACGGCATCGGAGAGCATGCGCCGGGGCCTGCCCCGCAAACTCCGGAGCGGCCGGGACCTGCCCCGCAAACCCCGGAGCGGCCGGGGCCTGCCCCGCAAACCCCGGAGCGGCCGGGACCTGCCCCGCAAACCCCGGAGCGGCCGGGACCTGCCCTTGCGCAAACTCAAGACGAGTGCGGTGTCCTGAGGCCGGTCATTCCGGATCGCGCCAGGCCCCATGCTCCTTGATGAGCTCGACGAGTCGGTCGTCCGCCCGCGTGTCCGGGATCTGCCGCGCCACGCACTCCTTGCCGACGTAGAGGTTCACGATCCCCGGCCCGGAACCGACGTAGCCGAAGTCGGCATCCGCCATCTCTCCGGGTCCGTTCACGATGCAACCCATGATCGCGATCTTCACGCCCGAAAGATGCTCGGTGCGGGCCTTGATGCGCGCCGTCGTCTCCTCCAGGTCGAAGAGCGTTCGTCCGCACGACGGGCAAGAGATGAACTCTGTCCAGGTGCTGCGCAGGCGCGCGCCCTGGAGCACGCGATAGGCGAATGCGAGGGCGTGCCCCGGCGCATCGAAGCCGGCCATCGACACGACATCGCCGATGCCGTCGCACAGCGGCGCGCCCAGGTCGACGGCGGCCCGGAGCAGCGCCTCCTCATCCGAGAGCGACGGCTCGCGCCGATAGCGCAGGACCAGGGGAACGTCGGCCGCCCCCCGATGACGCAGGCGCGCCGTAGCGATGCGGATGGCGTGAACCGGAAGCTCCGCGTCCAGGGAAAGCATCGGGCTCTCGATGCCACCCCGCCGCGAAGCGTCGAGCGCGCGATCCACCAGTTCGGAGACCTCCTCGAGCCGGGCGCGCAACTCCCACTCGATCGGAAGACCGCGTGCGCGTGCACAGGCCGTCGCCTGTTCGAGGTGCCCTGCGGAAACGAGCGCGCCGACCGGCACCACGAACCGCGAAGCCACCGGCGCACAATGGTCCAGCCAGCAGCCCTCGGCGCGCACCGCGAGGGGCAGCTTGAGCCCCAGGCCCTCGAGCGCCGCGGCGAAGCCCGCCACCCGCTCGCCCTGGCCCGGGTCCAGGCTCTCGATGACCAGGCCCTCGCACTCCACGGCCGGCATTCGCTCGAGTTCCACCGCCAGTTCGCGCGCGGCCGTCGGCGGGTCCTCCGGTACCGGACCGAGGTCGAGTTCGACGCGTACAGTATTTGCACCACCAATGCCCGGTCCACCGGCCTCGATGCTGCGCGTGGAGCGACGCCGATGGGTAAAGGGGTCATCGCAGAAGTCGCTCCCCGGATCCGCCGGCGCCGGCGGCGCCCCGGCCCAGCGCGCCTCGGCGAGCCTCGCAAGGGCCCGGGCCACCGGGATCTCGCGCACCGGGTCTTCCGTCAGGGAAACGCGGATCGTGTCTCCGATCCCGTCCTCCAGCAGACTCCCGATCCCGATCGCGCTCTTGGTGCGGCCGTCCTCACCATCCCCGGCCTCGGTGACTCCGACGTGGAAGGGATAGCCGGGCGCGGAGGAACGCGCGGAGAGCTTCTCCGCGAGAAGACGGTAGGCATGGATCGCAACCTGGGTGTTGCTCGCCTTCATACTGAAGACGACGTCGCGAAAGCCCTCATCCTCGCAGACGTCGAGGAACTCGAGCGCACTCTCCACCATGCCCCGCGGTGTGTCCCCGTAGCGGTTCATGATCCGGTCCGAGAGGGAGCCGTGGTTCGTTCCGATGCGAATGGCCCGGCCCAGATCCTTGCAGCGGCGCACGAGCGGACGGAAACGCTCCGCCACACGCTCGAGTTCCGCAGCGTACTCCGCGTCGTCGTACTCGCGCACGGCGAACTTCTTCTTGTCCGCAAAGTTCCCGGGGTTGATGCGGACCTTCTCCACGTGCTCCGCAGCGATCATCGCCGCATTCGGCGTGAAGTGGATGTCGGCCACCAGGGGAATTCGAATACCGCGCCGGCGCAGCTCGCCCTGAATCGCGGCCAGGTTCTCGGCTTCGCGCTTCGAGGGCGCCGTCACCCGCGCGATCTCGCAGCCCACGTTGGCGAGGCGCTCGATCTGATCGACAGTGCCCTCGGTATCGAGCGTGTCCGTCGTCGTCATCGACTGGACGCGGATCGGGTTTCCACCGCCGAGGGCGACATCTCCCACGCGAACTGCGAAGGTTTTGCGCCGCCGCGGCGCATACGGGCTTTCGACCCAACCGGACATCAGGCGAGTCCGACGGCCTCGGACGTCGCTCGGCGAGCCTCATTGGCCACCGTCGACCACCAACGCCTCGAGCCTGGCAAAGGCCTCGTCGAGCTTCGCGACGTCGCGTCCGCCAGCCTGGGCAAAATCCGGACGCCCGCCCCCCTTACCACCCACCACGGCGGCCACCTCGCGGATCAGGTCTCCAGCCTTGAAGCGTGCAGTCAGGTCCTCGGTCACCCCGAGAGCGAGGGAGACACCATCCTCCTTCTCGGCGGCGAGCAGAACGATCCCGCTCCCGAGCTTGTCGCGCAGCTCGTCCACCATGGGGCGCAGCTGCTTTCCATCCACGCCTTCGACGCGTGTCATGAGGAGCCGGGTGCCGGAAACTTCGCGCGCGGCGGCTGTGAGGTCGCTCGAGGCCGCGCCCCGCGCTTCGCGACGTAGCTTTTCGAGTTCGCGCTCCAGATTGCGCCGCTCTTCGAGCAGGCGGTCGACGCGGGCCTCGAGATCCGGGACACCGGTCTTGAACCGGTCGGCCAACGCCTGGAGCGTCGCCTCCTGACGCTGCACGTGTTCGAGTGCACCGATCCCGGTGAGCGCCTCGATGCGCCGAACACCGGCTGCGATACCGGTCTCGGCGACGATCTTGAGCATCCCAATCTCGCCGCTCCCCGCCGCGTGCGTTCCTCCGCAGAGTTCGGTCGAAAAATCGCCGAAAGAGATCACGCGCACGTGGTCACCGTACTTCTCCTCGAAGATCGCCACGGCACCCGACGCGATCGCCTCCGGGTAGGCCATCTCCTGCACCCGTCCGGGTGAATTCGTCTCGACCCAACGATTGGCCAGGTCTTCGATCTGCTTGATTTCGCCTGCGGTCAGCGGCGCGTCGTGGGTGAAGTCGAAGCGCAGGCGATCGGGCGCCACGAGTGAGCCCTTCTGCATCGCCTGCTCGCCGAGTACCCGACGCAGGGCGGCATGCAACAAATGCGTGCCCGAGTGGTTGCGCACCGTCGCGGCACGCGCTTCCGCATCGACTTCGAGTTTGGCTTCCTGATCCACGCGCACCCGACCGTGCGCCACCTTGCCGCGGTGCACGACGAGTTCACCCGCCGGACGAAGCGTGTCGAGGACTTCGACCAGCCCGCTTTCGGTGGCAATGCGGCCGCGGTCTCCCACCTGGCCGCCACTCTCGGCGTAGAAGGGCGTCTCCTCCACGACCACTTCGACTTCGTCGCCTTCGCCCACCTCGTCGCATAGTTTCCCGCCCACGAGCAAACCGCGGATGCGGGACGTGGAGACCAGGGTGTCGTAGCCCTGGAACGTCGTGGACAGATCGGCCGCCATGCGACCGTAGACCTGGTCCACCCGCTGGGCTCCCGATCCCTTCCAGGCGGCGCGCGCGCGCGACCGCTGGGCCTCCATCGCCGTATCGAAACCAGACTGGTCGATTCCGATACCGTGGCCGCTCAAGATGTCCGCTGTCAGATCCACCGGAAAGCCGTACGTGTCGTAGAGCTTGAAGACGGCATCGCCCGGAAGCGTGTCGGCAGCGGCGCCTCGCAGTCCCTCGATCGCCTCGTCCAGAAGCGCCATGCCCTTGGCGAGCGTCTCGAGAAATCGCCCCTCCTCGCGCTCGATGCGGTCCTTGATGAAGGCGCGCCGCTCGACCAGCTCGGGGTAGGCGCCCTTCATCTCCTCGATCACCGCGTCGGCCACCTGGTGCAGAAAGGGCCGTTCGATGCCGAGGAGCCAGCCGTGCCGGGCAGCGCGGCGCAGGATGCGTCGCAGCACGTAGCCACGGCCCTCGTTCGAGGGCAGCACGCCATCACCGATCAGGAACGTGAGCGCGCGGGCGTGATCGGCGATCACGTTGAGCGAGACGTCCCGCTCCGGATCGGCTCCCCGCTCGACCCCCGCAATCTCCTGCGCCCGCACGATCATCGGACGGAAAGCGTCGGTGTCATAGACCGACGGCTGGCCCTGGATCACGGCCGCCAGGCGCTCGAGTCCGGCACCCGTATCGACACACGGGCTCGGGAGAGGCGTCATCTTGCCGTCGGCGCTCCGGTCGAACTGCATGAAGACAAGATTCCAGATCTCGATGAAGCGCCCGCTATCCGATGACGGATCGTCCGCATCGAAGCCCGGCACGGGACCGAAGTCGCAGTGAATCTCCGTGCACGGACCGCAGGGGCCCGTGTCACCCATCGACCAGAAGTTCTCCTTCTCATCGAGGCGATAGATCTTTTCCTCGGGCAGACCGATGCGATCACGCCACAGGTCAAACGCCTCGTCGTCTTCGCGGAAGACGGAAACCACGAGTTTGTCCTCGGGCAGCTCGAAACGGCGGGTCACGAGCTCCCAGGCGTACTCGATCGCCTTTTCCTTGAAGTAGTCGCCGAACGAGAAGTTTCCAAGCATCTCGAAGAAGGTGAGGTGCCGCGGCGTGCGCCCCACGTTCTCGAGATCGTTGTGCTTGCCGGAGACCCGCATGCACTTCTGGGAGGTCGTCGCGGTCTTGTACGGACGCGACTCCTCGCCCAGGAAGACGCGCTTGAACTGGACCATCCCCGCATTGGTGAACAGGAGGGTGGGGTCCGCCTCCGGCACCAGCGGACCACTCGCAACGCGCCGGTGTCCCCGCTCCTCGAAGAAGTGCAGAAACGTCTCCCGGATCTCTTTGGAGAGCATGTCCCGATCGGCCTCCCGCTGCCGGAAGCCGAAAGTTAACCGAGGGTTACGGGTGCTGCCGGGGGCCGGAGAGAACACCAATGCAGAGCCATTCCGAAGACGCGGCCGGAAGCGTGCGGACCGACGATCCGAGCCCTGGGGCCGTCGAGCACCAGGGCCGGAAGCGAGCCGGGGCGTCGATCACCAGGGCCGGAAGCGAGCCGGGGCGTCGATCACCAGGGCCGGAAGCGAGCCGAGGCGTC
>PBYF01000005.1 GCA_002729515.1 Deltaproteobacteria bacterium | reverse complement strand
CTTTTTTCGCGGGTGTTTTCGCGGCTGCGGCTTTTTTCGCGGGTGTTTTCGCGGCTGCGGCTTTTTTCGCGGGTGTTTTCGCGGCTGCGGCTTTTTCCGCGGCGGCGGCCTTCTTCGCGGGCGCCTTCTTCGTGCGTCGCGCTGTCACGATGCGGTCCTGGGATCGGCGGTGAGAATGGTCCGCTCCTTTGCGCGTGCGCGCGCCGCGTGAAGCGACCGAGCGCGAAACGCGCATACCGCGCGAGTTCCCCGTCAGAGCGGCGCCGTGGAGTGGCCCGGGGCGTCGGGCGCCAAGGCGCCGACCGCTATCGGGGACGAGGTGAAACCCGCGGGTGGCCAGCATAGCAGGCTCGGGCCGTCAGCGGGGGGGCAGCCCGCGGGCGCCAGGAATGGCTATCCTCGAGATCGTCAAGGGGGGGGATTTGCCGGAAGATGCCGCGGGGCGGCGACGCCTCACCATCCGCATCCTGATCGGCATGGCGGCCGGCGCCCTCGCGGGGTTGATGCTCAACCTGGCGGGCGTGGAGAGCGGACTGGGGGAGTTCCTCGTGGATCGCGTCTTCCACGTGGGCGGCGCCATCTTCTTGGCGAGCCTCAAGTTGCTGGTGGTGCCGCTGGTCTTCGTCTCCATCGTCTGTGGCACGGCGGCGCTGGACGACGCGACGAAGCTGGGGCGCATTGGGGGGCGAACACTAGCCCTCTACCTCTTCACCACCGCCATCGCCATTTCCTTCGCGATCCTGGTTGCGGTCGTCGTGGGACCCGGCATGGGTTTCGATCTCTCCACCGAGGTCGAGTACGCGGGGCGCGCGGCTCCGCCGCTCACCGAGACGCTGATCCAGATCTTTCCCACCAACCCGGTGAAGGCGATGGCCGAGGGCAATATGCTCCAGATCCTGGTCTTCGCCGTGCTCTTCGGTATGGCGCTGGTCTTCGCCGGGCACCCGGGTGAGCGTCTCCTGATCGTGTTCCAGGATCTGAACGTGGTGGTACTGCGTCTCGTGATGATGCTGGTGCGGCTCGCTCCCTACGGGGTGTTCTTCCTGATCGCAAAGGTCTTCGCGGTGCAGGGCTTCAGCGCGATTGTCCCCTTGGCGAAGTACTTCTTCGTGGTGCTGGGCGTCCTCGCCATTCACTGTCTCATCACGTATCCATTGCTCCTGCGGTTTCTCGCGGGCCTCGATCCGGTGACCTTCTTTCGCAAGATGCGTGACCCCATGTTGCTCGCCTTCAGCACTGCGAGCAGCGGGGCCACCCTGCCGGTAACGCTCGAGAACGTCGAGCGGCGCCTCGGCGCCGACAACTCGATCGCCGCCTTCACAATCCCGCTTGGTGCCACCATCAACATGGACGGAACGGCGATCATGCAGGGCGTGGCCACGGTCTTCATCGCCCAGGCCTACGGCGTCGACATCGGCATCAGCGGTTATCTCATGGTCGTGGTGACTGCAACCCTGGCCTCGATCGGAACGGCGGCGGTGCCCGGTGTGGGCCTGGTGATGCTCGCCATGGTGCTGCGCCAGGTGGAACTCCCGGTCGAGGGCATCGGGCTCATCATCGGTGTCGACCGTCTTCTCGACATGGTGCGGACCGCGGTCAACGTGACTGGGGATTCGGCCGTCGCCTGCGTCGTGGCCCGGGGTGAGGGGCGATTGGACCTCGACGTCTTCCACAGCTGAAAATTGGATTGGCTGCGCGGGATTCCTGAGGAGCCTTCCGTGTCTCGCGTTCTCGGGCCTCGAGGTGGGAGGTGCGACCCGTCAGCGGAGGAGGCCATACAGACGGTCGAGTAGCTGGTCGAAGGCCAGGAGCTCATCCGGGCTGAATACCTCGGCGATGAGGGTACAGGCGACACCGGGCGTGAGGGCGGCCAGGCCCCCGAACTGAATGGAGGTTCGCAGGAGAGAACGACGGGAGAATCGCGGGCTACGCGCGCCACGCGTCGCGACCAATGCTCCCGCCCACCCGGCGCCGGCGGCGACACGGGCGGTCGAGCGGTTCATCTCAGTGCGGGCGCGGCCTTCCGCCAGCAGGCTCGCGGCCAGCCCGATGGCACGGCTGTCGATTTTTGCGCTCGGCCGGGGTGAGTCGTGCAGGGAGATGTCTGCGACGAGCCCCGCATGGTCGGAGAAGCTCGCGGTGCGCCCGCCCGCGTCGAAAACTGCATCGAAGATTCGATGCAGCCCAGAGACGTGAATACCCGCAGTGGGGCCATCTCGCACCAGGACGTAGTCGATGCGCTTGGGCTCGCGCCCGCTGTTGCGGAAGGGGTTCGTGCCATCCACGGTGGGTTCGCGCCGCCCGATTTCCACTGCTGCGTCGCGCAGGCACGTGAGGCCGCGGAGCACGCGGTACTCGGCGTCGGTGTCCTGAAGGTTGAGGTCGCCGAGAAGGATGACCGGCTCGGTTGCGCTGCGCAGAGCCGTAGCGAGTTCGATGATTTGACCGGTGCGGTAGGCGCGGTACGCGTGGGCGACGTCACCCTGGTAGCGGGCGTGCAGGTGGGTTGCGATTACCCGCACGGCACAGGACGGCAGGTCCAGAAGGAGTTCCACGAAGCCCTTACCCACGTAATAGTCCGGGTGGTCTGGGCGCGGGGGCACCCGCGGAAGGCTGAAGCGTTCCACGCGCGCCGCGGCAAAGGGGTGTCGGGAGAGGATCACGATTCCGCTGCCGCCCAGACCCGCGTCATCGGTCCAGGCGTGGACCAGCCCGGCGGCGTCGCCGGCGCGAACCAGGGTGCGGCGCGCTGCGGCTGTCCATACCTCCTGGAGCGCTACCAGGTCGAGCTCCAGCCGGCCCAGCTCGTTGCCGATTGCCCGCATTCGCTCGGGAACCAGCTCACCCAGCGGCGCGGGGAGCGCCCAGGCGTTGAGCGTGGCTGCGCGGATCTGCACTCGAATTCTCCGGCTTGCCAGAGCGGTGGATGATGGCAGTGCAAATCTCTTGCCTTCTCGCGGATCCGATGGGTGCCGTGCGATGTGGGGGGCAACTCGCCGGGTTGTGGCGGGCTCTTGCGTCCCGCTTGCCGGTGTCAGGGGGCACGGGAAGGGGAAGCTGGCTTCCCAATTCGGGGTCTCCCGGCACCCTGTGCCGTGTTGCGCGTGAGCGCAGCGGTACTTTTCCCGGTGCTTCAACGTTGCGGGACCGACCTCATAGCGAGCCGGACCAACGAGCAGCGTGCCGAAGACGTCAGCCCAGTGAGCAGGGTTCGATCCGGCCGAAGCGAAAGGGGCTAGAGAGTTCGACCGCTAGAAGCGGAGTTCGACCAAAAGGCCCAGATGTTTCTTTCGGCCCAGGACGGGCCCGCGAACGCTGAAGGTCGCTTCGCGTTCGCCCAGGTCGAGTGCGCGCGTGTAGGCGACGCCTGCTTTCCTGTGGATTGCGATGTGGTCGAAGTGGACGGTTAGCCAGCCCTTGCCCGGGGCGGGGCGGTCGATGTGGTCGAGGATTTCTGCGCTCCGATGCTGCGTGGTTTCCGGATTTCCCCCAGCGCCGTCAGCGCCGGCCCCGCCAGCGGCGACGGCCAGGCCGAGAATAATGGCGAGCGCGAAGGGCGTTTGGTGCCACATGGCTCTCTCGAGCTCTGAAATGCTCTTGCTCCGCTAATTTTTTGCAAACGACGTGCCCGGACTGAGTAGTTCCCGTGCACCCAATGACGGGCCCTTCCGGGGCTGCCTGCACATCGGCCGGGTCCCATGGGTAATTTGTTTCCATTAAGAGAAACGGGGCGGTCATAGTTGCCGGGGGGATGCCGGTGTCGCCCTGGGCACCCTGTACCGGCATTTTCGCAGCAAGGAGGGGTGGGTGCCTTCTACTCGCAGACCGGCGAATTGGCTGCCGCCTCGCTGTGAAGTGATCCAGCTGGATCCGGGCTGCCGACCGATCGCGAGCGATCGCCGATGGGCTGTCGCCGGCTGGTTCTCATCCCTCGTCGGCTGGAGCGGTGGCCTCTACGGCCCGTCGTTCAGCGTAGAACAGACGCGGATGGCCGCGGGGCTGCTGATCGTCGCCTCAGGTCAGGATCTCAGTTCGCGCTGACTAGATTTCCGTCTGCCAGCCGAGCACCTAGTCGCTCGAGTTGAAGCGGTGCAGAGCCCAATGTGAGTTCGTTCTGCTTTGCCCAGAGGTAGTAGCGGTGCATCGGGTAGTCCACGTCTATCCCGATCCCGCCGTGAAGGTGCTGGCAGGCATAGCCGAGGAACTGCCCGCCGGCGGCGGCCCAATACTTCGCGACCGCCACCGCGTCCTCGGCGGGTTCTTCGGCGTCGAGGAGCAGCGCCGCATGACACGTTGTGAGGCGGATTGCCTGGAGTTGGATATAGGCGTCCGCTGCGCGCTGGTGCACTGCCTGGAAGCTTCCGATCGGGCGGTCGAACTGCACGCGCTCCTTGGCATAGTCCGCAGTCATCGAGAGCGCTCGGTCTGAGACACCGAGCTGCACGGCGCAGACGGCGGCGGTCGCGCGCTCGGTGAGCCACGCGAGAACCGGGGCGTCGTCGTTGCCAACGCGGGCACTCGCATCGATGCGTGTCCCCTCGAGGCAAAGGTTTGCGTGAGCCTGGCGGTTTGTCGTGGCCGTGCTTTCGATGACCACGCCGCTCGCGTCGCGCTCGACGATGAATAGGCCCGCACCCCCGCCTGCGATGCGGGCCGGCACCAGGATCGCGTCGGCGATTGGTGCCGCCGCGACGAGCAATTTCTCGCCATGGAGCGTGTAGCCGTCATTCTCGCTGTGGGCCTCGACCAGCGGGCGTGTCAGATCACCGTTGCCCGGTTCCTGGAGCGCGGCGGTCAATACAACCTCACCCGCCGCGACGGCCGGTAGCCAGTGTTGCTTCAGCGCGTCGTCTCCGAAGCGGGCGATGGGAAGCGGCGCCAGCAGGCTCTCGGGCGCCGAGATGGGTGCTACCGCGCGGCCGATTTCTTCCAGGAGCACGCACAGCGTGAAAAAACCCATGCCACTGCCGCCGTGGGTCTCGGGCAGGGCGGCACCGAGCAGGTTCGCCCGGGCGAGTTCGCCCCACAGCTCCCGGTCGAAGACCGGCTCGGTCGCCTCGACGGTCTTCAGGCGTTCGTTCGTCGCCAGATCCTCCAGGATTTTGCGCGCCAGGTCTCGAACCGCCGTCTGTTCTTCGGTGAGCGTGAAGTCCATGGGGTGTCTCCTGTGCTCAGCTCTTGTAGTGAGGCAGGCCGAGGGCTGCCATCGCGATGATGTCGCGCTGTACTTCGTTGGTTCCGCCGCCGAAGGTCAGGATCAGGGTGTTGCGGTAGCCCGCCTCCACCCGTCCTCGCAGGATCGCCCCCGGCGCGTCGGCCGGGATCAGGCCGGCGGCTCCGAAGCACTCGAGCATGGAGTTGTAGGCGTCGACGAAGAATTCGCTGCCGAAGACCTTCACCGCTGAGGCATCGGCGGGGTGCAGCGTCCGGTGTTGCGCCGACCACGCAAGGCGCATGTTCATGAGCCGCAGTACTTCCACCTGCGCGTGGATGCGCGCCAGGTTCGCGCGAACCCACGGTCGGTCGATTACCCGGGAGCCATCCGCGAGCTTCGTGTCTCGGGCCCACGCGACGACGTCTCCAAGGAGCGTCTGCATGGGTGCGTAATTGGAGAGCGATACCCGCTCGTGATTCAGCTGGCCGGTGATCAGCGACCAGCCGTTGTTTTCGCCACCGATCAGGTTTGCGGCGGGTACGCGGACGTCCTCGTAATAGGTGGCGTTCGTGCGCACCCCGCCAATCGTCGTAATCGGGGTCACCTTCACTCCGGGCGCGCGCCGCGGCACGAGGAACATCGATATGCCGCGGTGTTTCGGCGCTTTGGGGTCCGTGCGAGCAGCGAGCCAGATGTAGTCTGCGTGATCGGCCAGGCTCGTCCACATCTTTGCGCCGTCGATGACCCATTCCTCGCCGTCCCGGACGGCGCGGGTCTTGAGCGACGCGAGATCGGTGCCGGCCTCGGCCTCCGAGTAGCCGATCGCGAAGAGCAGCTCACCGGCCAGAATCTTGGGAAGGAATTCCCGCTTCTGTTCTTCAGAGCCGTACCGCATCAGCGTAGGCCCGACGGTGTTGAGCGTCAGGAAGGGCAGGGGGAAGCCGGTCCTCTGCACCTCCTCGGTGAAGAGGTATTGCTCGATGGGCCCCCGGCCCTGGCCGCCGAACTCGGTGGGCCAGCCCACACCCAGCTGGCCGTCCCGGCCGAGCTGCTGGAGGATCTCGAGGAAGACGGGCCCGCCACCTTCGCGGTTTTGCCGTTGTTCCTGGCGAAGTTCGTCGATCCGCGGCGTGATCACCCGGCCAAAGTAATCCCGGAGTTCGTCTCGAAAGGCTCGATGCTCGGGGCTGAGTTCGAAACGCATCGCCATTTTCCTCGGATGGGGTTGAAACGTATTCTAGTTCGGGCGATGGTCGTGTTTTCGAGGCAGAATGTCCAGATGGCTCCCGGCGCCCTTGCCGAGGCCAGAGAAACGTGTTCAAATCCCGCTCCGATAGGAGGCCAGGCGCGATGAAGATCGTTGTGGACTATGACCTGTGTGAAGCCAATGCCGTCTGCATGGCTGTGTGCCCCGAATGCTTCCGGGTCGAGGACGACGACACGCTCAGCATTCTTGTGGAGAGTCCGGGCGAAGACCTGCGTCCGAAGTTGGATGAGGCCGCCCGGCTTTGTCCGCGCCAGGCCATTTCTCTCGAGGGTTAGCTCGGACCCCGCTCCGGATGGACCTCAAGGATTCTCCGCAGGAAGCGGCGTTCCGCGACGAGGCGCGCGAGTTTCTCGATGCGCACGTCCCCGCGGAGCCCATGCCGCAGTACCACAAGGAGTTCGTGGAAGACGAACAACTCGTGGATCGTCACCGTGCCTGGCAACGCACGCTCCACGACCACGGCTGGGGCGCACTCACCTGGCCCACGGCGTACGGCGGGCGAGGACTGGGGCCGATCGAGCAGATCGTCTGGAACCAGGAACTCGCGCGTGTTGGACTTGGACCATCGCTCTTCATGGTCGGCATCGCGATGGCCGGTCCGACGATCATTGCGCACGGCACCGATGCTCAGAAAGCGCGGCACCTCGAGCCGATCATCAAGGCAGAGCAGGGCATTTGTCAGCTCTTCAGCGAACCCGGCGCCGGCTCTGATCTGGCGTCGCTGGCGACGCGGGCAGTCTCGATCGGCGATGACTGGATCGTCAACGGTCAGAAGACCTGGTGCTCAGGCGCGACCTGGGCAGACTTTGGCATTCTCATTGCACGAACGGATCCGAAGGCGCCGAAGCACAGGGGCATCACCTATTTTCTCGTGGACATGAAGGCTCCGGGGATCGAAGTGCGACCGCTGCGGCAGATGACCGGCGACGCCCATTTCAACGAGGTGTTTCTCGAGGATGTGCGGGTCCCGGACGCGAACCGTCTGGGCGATGTGGATGCGGGCTGGGGTGTCACGATGACCACGCTCACCAATGAACGCATGGCCATGGCGGGCGCCGGCGGCCTTTTCGCGTGGGAGGACCTGCTCGACCACGTGATGGCGAACCGCGGCCGCGTCGACGGAGCGACTCGGGACGAACTGGTCCGGCTCTACACCTGGGTACGAACGCTCGATATGCTGAACGCACGGATTTTGACCAAGCTTGGGCGCGGTGAGATGCCAGCGGCGGAAAGCTCGGTGATGAAGCTCGCCATGGCGCGCATCGTCACCAAGGGGACTGAACTCGGCCTCCGCCTGCTCGGACCGGATGGACTCGTGCGGTCGGGAACCTGGCAGCAGCAGTGGCTCTTCCAGCCGGCGTTTCACCTGGCCGGGGGGAGCGATGAAGTGCAGAAGAACGTGGCTGCCGAGCGGGTGCTTGGCCTTCCGGCGGATCCGTATGGGGATCGCGACACTCCCTTCGAAGAACTTCCACGCAGCTGATGGACCTGGGTGACGAGCGCTACGTCAACCTCGCGACCTTTCGGCGCAATGGCAGCGAGGTGTGCACGCCCGTCTGGGTGGCACCCGACGGCGACCGCCTCGTCGTCTGGACCAACGTGAATTCCTTCAAGGTAAAGCGTTTGCGCCGCGATGGCCGCGCACGCCTCGCAGCCTGCAATGTTCGCGGTGACGTGCGGGGCGCATGGGTTCATGCCACGGCCCGCGTGCTCGAAGATCCCACCGAGCGCGACCATGCCCTCGACGCCCTCTTCCGCAAGTACGGCTGGCAGATGCGGGCGGCCCGCTTGTTCGGAACGCTCTCCGGGCGCTGGAGCCAGCGCGCCGCCATCGAGGTCCGTCTCTAGAAACCGTGGTGGTCGGCGACGCGAGAGCGCTGCCAGCGGGGGTCTCCGAGCAGGGTCTCGTTGGAGCGGGCGCGTTTCACGAAGAGGTGGGGATCGGCCTCCCAGGTCACACCGATGCCGCCGTGGATATGAACGTTACGGTCTGATGCGATGGCGTAGGCCTCGTCGCAGAACGATTTTGCAACGCTCGCGGCGAGCGCGAGTTCGTCGAGCCCCTCGGAGGCCACCGAACTCGCCCAGTAGGCGATGGAGCGTGCACTCTCCACCTCGAGGAGCACCTCCGCGAGGCTGTGCTTGATGGCCTGGAACGAGCCGATCGGGCGCGCGAACTGGATGCGCTGCTTCGCGTAGGCGACGGCCATGTCGAGGCACCGACCGGCACCACCGCATGAGCCTAGAGCCAACGCGATGCGTCCCCGGTCCAGAATCGAGTCGAGGATCGGACCGGAAGCTCCGATTTCGCCGAGCGGCTCCGCCCGAACGCCTTCGAAACTGAGATCCGCGACACGGCGCGACGTATCGAAGGAGTCGTGCACGTCGATTCCGAGGCCGGGGGCGTCGCGTGGCACTACCGCCAGGGTTATGCCGTTGGCCCCCGAGCTTCCCTGCGCGCGGACTGCCACGACGAAGATGCTCGCGATTCCCGCCGCTGTCACGAAGCGTTTGTGGCCGTTGAGACGCAGCGCTTCGCCGTCGGGCTCGGCGGGGAATGTTACGCCCGCAGCGCTCCACTCCTCGCCCTCGTCGAGCACCGCGAGGGTCCCGATAGCGCTACCGGAAGCGAGTTCCGGAAGCCAGCGCTGCCGGTCCCTGTCGTTTCCGGCGCTGAGGATGGCATCCGTCGCGAGACAGGCGCTGGAAAAGAAGGGCGTGGGGACCAGCGCCCGGCCCAACTCCTCGCAGGCGATACCCAGTTCGAGCAATCCGAAGCCCTGACCGCCGTGCTCTTCGGGGATGTGGATTCCCTGGAGTCCCAGTTCGCGCGCGATCCGTTGCCAGAGGTCCGGGTCGTATCCCTCGCGTGTCTCCAGGCGGGCGTGGACGCTCGGGAGCGGAGAGTGCTCGTCGACGAAGCGTCGCAGCGTTTCGCGGAACTCCTCCTGCTCCTCGGAGAAGGCGAAGTTCATATGGAGCGATCTCGGCCTTCCCAGTAGGGGTCGCGCAGCTTGCGCTTGTAGAGCTTTCCATTCGGGTCCCGCGGCATCTCATCGATGAAGTCGATGCTGCGCGGTGTCTTCATCTTTGCGAGCCGGGGCTCCAGGAATGTGTAGATATCTTCGCGGAGCGTGTCCGAGGCGGTCTCTCCATCGACCAGCTCGACCACGGCTTTCACCTCTTCGCCCCAGTCGTCGTTCGGAATCCCGAAGACCGCGACGTCGGCGACCTTGGGGTGCTGGATCAGCTCCGCCTCGATCTCGGCCGGGTAGAGGTTCGCGCCGCCCGAGATGATCATGTCGTTCTTGCGGTCGCAGAGGAAGAGGAAGCCCTCTGCGTTCAGGTAGCCGATGTCTCCCACGGTGAAGAAATCGCCCACGCGGTTCTTGCGAGTTTTTTCTGCGTCGTCCTTGTATTCGAATTGGCCCTGGCCCATGTGCATGTAAACCGTTCCGGTTTCGCCTGTCGGCAGCTCGTTGCCGCCGTCATCGAAGATCCGCACCTGCGCGTTGGGCCAGGCGTTGCCGACGGTCCCCGGGTGTTTGCGCCAGTCATCCGGTTTGGCGAGGGTTCCGCCGCCCTCGGTGGCGGCGTAGTACTCGTAGACCGCGTCTCCCCACCAGTCGAGCATCTTCCACTTGGTCTCGACGGGGCAGGGCGCCGCCGCGTGAATCATCGCCCGGAGTGAAGACACGTCGTAGCTGCGCCGGACGTCTTCGGGCAGGCTCAGCAGCCGGTGGAACTGGGTCGGCACCATGTGGCTGTGGGTGACGTGATGCTTCGCGATCAGCTCGAGCATTCGCTCGGGGGTCCACTTCTCCATCAGCACGACGGCGTGTCCCATGTGGAGCGAGCTGCTCGAGAACATGAGGACGGCCGTGTGGTAGAGGGGTGAGCCGCAGATGTGGACGTTGTCGTCCTCGACCTCGAGATCGAACATGCCGAGGAGACCCGTCATCATGCCGAAGATCAGGTCGGGATCCAGATCCACGAGATCGCGGCGCACGCCCTTGGGCTTGCCCGTCGTGCCCGACGTGTAGTTCATGACCGCACCTGAGCTTCGGTCTTCGGGCAGGCTGTCGGGCTGTCCAGCGGTGAGTTCTGCAAACGGCCGGAAGCCCTCGACTCTGCCGAGGGCGAAGGCCCGCTCGGCGGGAAAGTCGGCCTCGCTGCGCGCGATCTGGCACGCCTCGGCGAAGCGTTCCGAGCCAATGAAGACCCGTGCCCCGGAGTCCTCCACGATGTAGGCGATCTCCGGACCGGTCAGGTGGTTGTTGATCGGCGTCATGTACATACCGACCTGGGAGATCGCGAGGTTGATGGCGTAGAACTCGACGCAGTTTTCGAGAACGACCGCGACGCAGTTTCCTCGTTTGAGACCGAGGGCCCGCAAGCCGTGGGCGATCCGGTTTGCCTCGGCCAGCAGTTGTCCGCGGCTCCATTCACGCCCGTCGGGTGCGGCGACGGCGAGCTTATCGGGTTCGTTCCGGGCGAAATTCCAGAAACCGAGCTGGGACATGAGGGGCTCCGTCGTGTCGGGGGATTCAGCGGGGCTGAGCGCCCACGATCCACATGGAGAAGTACTGTGAGCCACCGCCGTAGGCGTGGCCCAGCGCTTTCTGGGCGCCCTCGATCTGGTGCTCGCCGGCCTGGCCGCGCACCTGATTTGCGGCTTCGGCGAAGCGCAGCATGCCCGAAGCCCCGATCGGGTTCGAGGAGAGCACGCCGCCCGACATGTTGACCGGAAGGTCCCCGTCGAGAGCCGTGGCGCCTTCGTAGGTCATCTTCCAGCCTTCCCCTTCCGGGGCGAAGCCCAGGTTCTCCATCCACATGGGTTCGAACCAGCTGAAGGGTACGTAGACCTCGGCGCAGTCGATTTCTTGTCGGGGGTTCTGGATGCCCGCTTTTGCGTATAGGTCTGCAGCCGCGTCCTTGCCGGCCTGAGGGTTTACCTGGTCGCGGCCGGCGAACATGGTCGGCTCCGTGCGCATCGACGTAGCGTGTACCCACGCGGGCGGGTGCGCCGCTTTGTTCGCCACCGCTTCGTTTGCGAGCACGATCGCGCAGGCGCCGTCCGATGAGGGGCAGGTTTCGAGGTAGCGGATCGGGTCCCACAGCATGGGTGAACTGGCGATCTTTTCGAAGTCCACGTCCTCGACCTTGAGGTGGGCGTAGGGATTCTTGAGCGCGTTCTGGCGGTCCTTCAGGGCGACGCGGATGCCCGTGTCTTCGGGCGCGCCCGAGCGTCGCATGTAGGAGCGGATCAGCGGAGCGAAGAATCCCCCGGCGCCTGCCACGACGGCCTGCGAGAAGGGCCGCTTGATCGAGAGGGCCCACATGGCGTTGCTCTCCGACTGTTTCTCGTAGGCAACCGTGAGTACGCGTTCGTGCACCCCCGCCTCCACGAGACTTGCCGCCACGATTGCAGTCGAGCCACCGACGCTGCCCGCCGTGTGCACACGCAGCATCGGCTTGCCCGCGCAGCCGAGCGCGTCGGCGAGGGAGAGCTCTGGCATCATCACACCCTCGAAGAGGTCGGGGGCTTTCCCGATCACGACCGCGTCGATGTCTTTCCAGGTCATCCCCGCGTCCTCGAGAGCACGCAGGGCTGCTTCCCGCACGAGTCCGACCTGGGAGACATCGATCCGCTTGCTGTCGTGCTTCGTCTGGCCGACACCGATGACCGCGCAGCGTTCCGACATCACACACCCTCCAAGACGCAGACCAGGTTTTGCTGGAGGCAGTGGCCCTGCGTCGCGTGCGCCAGTGCACGCTGCGCGCGGCCGGCCCAGATTTGCTTCGCCGCCTCTCCGATACGCGAGAGACCTGCGACCATCATCGGGTTCGCGGCCAGGGGCCCTCCCGACGGGTTGACGCGCACCCCGTCACCGAGATCGAGCGCGTCGCGCAGGATGAGTTCCTGGTGGGTGAAGGGTGCGTGCAGTTCCGCCGTGTCGAGTGCCGCCGGGTCGACGCCGGCCTTTTGTGCAGCCAGCTTCGTCGAGACCGATCGCGTCAGATCTCGGAAACCCAGGTGGTGGGGCTCGATGCGGTGGTCGATGCCTCGGATCCAGACCGGCTTCTCGCAGACCTTGCGCGCCAGATCTTCGGAACAGAGGACGGCGGCGTTGGCACCATCGGTTACGGGGGGGCAATCGTGCTTGCGCAGAGGCGACACGAGGTAGGGCTCCTGCAGCAGCTTCTCCACCTCGAAGTCTCCGGCGAGCTGGGCAAAGGGGTTGTCCTTCGCGTCGCGCCGGCAGCGTACGGCGACTTCCGCCATTTCTCGCTCTGTATGGTCTGTGCCTTCGAGCAGCGCCCGGGCCTGGAGGGCGGCTGCGCTGATGGCGTCGACCCCGAGCGGCGCCAGGGTGTAGGGATCGAGCTGGAGGGTCAGCGTCTCGGGCAGGGTGCCCATCGAGGCGCGTCCGAACGAAAACACCAGCGCCGATTCCGCGTAGCCCATCTGGATCTTGATCCAGGCCTCGTAGAAAGCCCAGGCTCCGTCCATTTCGACATGAGACTCCATGATGGGCGGCCAGGCACCGAGGGCGTCGACGGCTCCGACGAAGGCGAACGCATTACCTGCGATGTAGTCGGAGCTGCCCGAGCAGGTGAAGCCGATTTCCTGTTTCGGGATACCCGATTTTTCCACGGCCTCCTGGGTTACCGAGCGAACCATCTGGACCTCGGTGCGCTCGACCTCTCGCCGCTTGAACGGCGTCTGTGCGAAGGAGACGACAGCGACGTTGCGCATCAGACCCAGTCCCCCAGGCTCTCGACCGGGATATCGGGCTCATCGTTGGGCCGGAAGTACCGGATGTTTTCGAAGGTCGGGCCCCATTCACTCTTCGGCGCCCAGACTGCCTCGACACGCATTCCGACGTGCACGTCCTCGGCCTCGACCTCCTGGAGCAAGCCGATGAACGGCATATTCGAGCCGTCGAGCATGATGTTTGCAGCGCAATAGGGCAGCTTGACTTCGATATTCTGCGAAGGGACCCGGACGATGCAGAAGGTCACGACCGTGCCCTTGTCCGCTACATCGAGACGCTCAGTGGTCTCGACGCCACAACGCGCGCAACTCCCGCTCGGCGGGCAGTAGACGTTCTGACACACCGGACAGCGCTCGCCGAGGAGCCTGCCTTCCTGGATGGCATCCAGGAATTCAGCCTGGGCGCTGGTGGCGGTCCAGTCGTAGAGCAGACGGACGGGCGTTACGAGAGTTTCGACGGGGTCGCTCACGGGGTGTCCTCCGGCTCGAAACACACGAGGTCGTGGATCTCGCCTGTGCGCTCGGGGCGCCAGCGAGGCATGACGCGCATCCCGCTGTGCATGTGCTCCTCGCCCCCCGCGTCAACGGCATGGAGAAATCCGGTGGTGGCTCCGTCGAGTTCGACGAGGGCGAACGCGAAGGGGCGGTCGAGGGGATGGTTCTCGCGGGGGTGGTTCACCCACGCCCAGGTCGCGACGCGGCCGCCCGGTCCCACTTCCAGCATGTCGTCGGGTCCGAGTCCGTCGCCGGTCTCGGGGTCGTGTTCCATGGGCGGCACCAGCACCCGGCCCTCGGCCGTCCGGCTGCCCAGGATCTGCCCAGCGCGCAGGGCCGTGAAGAAGCGACTCAGTACTGGACCCAGGGAGCGTTTGTACGCGTATTCGACGACGTGTTCCGTCGTATAGGGTTGAGCCGCATCGTGCATCGGGGGGACCTCTGTCGGGTGGCCGGTCATCCTAGAACACGTTCTATTCGCACGGCAAGCGTGTTGTCTGCGGGATCGGACGGCCCTGCTATGCTGCGTGATCGTATTCAGAGCCGGGGGAAAAGGGACATGATCTCGAGCAAGCCGTTCTGCTGTGCGGCGGGTGCTGTGCTCATCTGGGGACTCGTCGGCTGCGGCGGTTCCGAGCAATCCACATCGTCTCCTGCGGACAGGGCCACCTCCGGGGCGCCGACGACCCCGGAAGAGTCCGAAGTCATCGTGACGAATGATATCCCGTCTGGCTTCCCTGCGGACATCCCCGAGTATCCCGGCGCCGACGTTTTGCAGGGGCGCAGCGCCGGGGCTGACGGGATGACAGTGAAGCTCGAGACGGACGACTCCGTGGACGAGGTGAATCGTTTCTACGGCGATACGCTCGCGGCTCAGGGCTGGTCCACGGAGTTGCGTTCGTCGCCCACGGGGACTGTCGTTATCGCCGACAAGGACACGCGCAAGCTGGTGGTCGGCATCTCCACCACTGCGGCCGGCAGAACTCGGGTCGATGTCATCGTTGTTGAGGTGCCCTTCTAGCGGCCCCGGGCGGCCCCAGTTCGGAAACCTCCGGTGATGCTCGTCGCACGTTTTGCCGGCTTTCGGCAGGGCGGCTGGCCCCGCGGGCGGGCCGGGCGTCGGCGGCGCGGCTTGTCGGCTTGAATCGGAGCTGCCTGGGCCGGAGTGTCCCGAGTGGAGTGAAGCGTCGCCGTGCAGGTGGTAGAGTTCCACGCGGGGGGGGGCCGAACCGGTTGGCCGTTGTACGCATCATGGTTTCGGAGCTGGGGCGGACCGGATTCGCGCTCGTCCTGGGATTTCTGTGGGCTGCGTCTGCTGGGGCGGAGCCCCTCCTGGTGGACAATCTGAATGATTCGGGTGAAGGCTCGCTCCGCCAGGCCATTATCGATGCCAACGCCTCGCCGGACCAGGACACGATCACATTCGACTCGGCTCTGAACGGCACCATCGAGCTCGTGACGGCACTTCCGTCCGTGACACGTGGGCTGACGATCGGCACGGACTCGGTCCAGGTCACCACCCTTCAAGCTCCGATCGGGGAAACGCTGTTCGATGTGCAGGCTGGGACGACCGAGGTCATCGACATCGACCTGGCCGGCGGACCGATCGAGATCGGTGCAGGCAATACCTTCTCGTTCTTCCAGAAACGGGATGCCGAGTTCGACGAGAGCATTAGCGAGGCGGGTAGCTTGAAAAAAGACGGAGTGGCCACGCTCACCCTCCTGGGCACAAACTCCTATACCGGCGGCACTGAGGTGGCCGAGGGCACACTCGTTGGGAGCACGGATAGCCTCCCAAGCGCAGGCATCATCACGAACAACGCTGCACTCGTATTCGATCAGGCCACTGACGGTACCCATACGGGCCAGATCATCGGCAGCGGAAACGTCGTTAAGCGCGGGGCCGGTGCGGTGACGTTCGACGCCGTCAACCTCTACGAAGGTGGCACGAAGGTTGAGGAGGGAACACTGGTTGGCAACACGGATTCGATCCCAGGGGGTGTAGAGGTCAGCGACGGTGCCACTCTGGAGCTGAATCAGGATCCAGGTTCGTCGAAAAACATCAGCTTGACTGGCACCGGAAACCTCATCGTCAATATGGAAGATGCCAGTTCGGGGCTCACGCTCACCGGAGACGCCAGGGGCATGGCGGCCGAGATCAATCAGGGACGACTCGAGGGAAACGCGGCCACGATGCCCTCTACCCTGACTCTGGATGGCGGTGCTGTAGTCAAATTCAAGCAGGACGCGGCAGCGGGTGCGGGCGTGTATGAGGGCTTCATCACCGGTGCCGGGAGCCTCGAAAAGCTAGGGGCGGAGCCCCTTACGCTCAGGGTCAAAGCAGGAGAAGAGAAAAACGACTACAGCGGGGGGACCTCGGTCACGCAAGGTGGACTCATCGGCGACGCCAGAAGTCTCCAAGGGGAAATCGAGGTTCGCACCGACGTCGACCCGGAAGGTTGGCTGGAGTTCGCCCAGGAAAGTGCCGGCACATTTTTGGGGACCATCAGCGGTGGGGGCTCGGTCAAGAAGAGCGGTGCGGGCACACTCGAGATTTCCACAGATCAACTCTATACGGGGGGCACCACCATTACCGGGGGAGAGATCGCTCTCCTCGCAGAATTGAAACGCGAAGTGGTGGTGGAGGAAAACGGCGCGCTTTCGGGTACCGGGACGGTAATGGGCGACCTCGACGTCAGCGGTCGTTTGGCTCCGGGCGCCTCCGTGGGCACCCTGAAGGCGAACAGCGACGTTACGTTCCAGCCGGGCTCGGTCTACGACGTCGAGGTGAACAAGACGGATGGTGCGGACCAGCTGAATGCCATTGGAACGGTAACCATCAACGAGGGCGCGAAACTCCAGGTCACAGTCGGTGAAGCCAGTTACGACACGACTCCTACAGTCTACCGGATCATCGATGCGGGTGCTGCTGTTGAGGGCGGCGAGTTTGCCCCCCTCGTGGAGCCTCCCTTCTTGGATCTCTTGCTTGAATACTCGGCTCGAGCTGTGGATCTGAGCGTGGCCCGCAACGAGAAGACCCTGGTTGATTTTGCCCAGACGTCCAACGAGTTGGCGGTGGCCAACGGTCTGGAGACGGCGATCGGGGACCCCGAGTTCGACGCAGATTTTGCTGTGGTGAGAGGAAACTGGGAAACGATCGGTACGGACGCGGAGGTCCCCGTCGCGATCAATGCGATGGGGGGCGAGCAGTTGGCTCCCTTCGCCACGCAGCGCCTGGCGATTGCGCGGCGCTTGTACCGGGCCGTAGACGCGCGCATGGCGACCCTGGACTGGCGCGAATGGGAGTCCTTTACGGGGAAGCAGCATTTTGCGGGCACGGGCGAGGCTCCTCCCGCTGCCCGCGCCGTTGCAGCGTCGAGGGCGCTGGCTGTGGGTGCGGTGGCCAGTGCACAGGTCGGGGCTCCCGCTTTTTCATTTGCCCCTGCGCCACGGGAGTCCGGGCTCGGCGGCTGGATCGATGCCTACGGGTTCCTGGGTTCGTTGGACGGAAACAGCAATTCGAGCAAGGTGGACTACCAGATCGCCGGCGGCAACGTGGCGATGGACTATCGCTTCCTCGGCCAGAATCTGGTTGGCCTCGCCGGCGGCTATGCACGCACCCGGGTCGATCCGAAGCAGCGCGCCGGCGATGCAGATGCAGACACGGGGCAGGTGGGTCTTTATTTGGGTCGAGTGACGCCGCTCTACTACGTGGACGTCGCGACTCGCTTTGCCTACAGCAGCATCGATACCGAGCGAAAAATCGACTTCTCTGATCTCAGCCGTAAGGCCACGGCGCGCTTCGATGCTTACTCTTGCGGTGCCCATTTCGCCGGTGGCCTGAATGTCGTTGATTTCGGTGGTGTGGTCGTCCAGCCAACGGCCCGATTCGACTACACGCATCTCTATCGCGAGTCTTTTACCGAGAAGGGAGCCGATTCGCTGGATCTTGCCGTCGGCACCGAGAAGCTCGACTCCATCGTCGCGCAGCTGGGGGCTCGTCTCTTCGGCCAGCTCGAAATAGGCGACGGTTTCTGGCTCATGCCCGAGTTGCGGGCTCGCTGGATGCACGAGTTCGGCGACACCGAGCGCGAGATCAACGCCGGACTGGCGGGGGCTCTAACGGGGGGAACCTGGCGGGGGAGCAGCGTGAGCTGGCCCCGCGATGCAGCGGTGCTGGGGGTCGGCTGGACCATCACTGCACCGAAATACTTTCAGCTGTACTTGGATTACGACGCAACCCTCGGAAGCGGCGTCTTCGAGAATGGTATGGGGCTGGGCCTTCGCTTCGTCTGGTAGCGGCCCGCTGGGTACGGCCTCATTCAGCAAGAGTATCCCCACAGTCCTATAATGCGCGGACGGAAGGCCTCGAGACGGCCGATCCCGCCCGTTTCGATTCGAACGAGTGAGCCACTTTCAACCGACGAGGTCCCTTCATGAACTTCGATTTTTCAGAGGAGCAGAAGCTGCTTCAGCACATGGCGAGGGAGTACCTCAACGAGCATTCATCGTTGGCGCATGTCCGGGAAGTCTTCGAAGCCGATGCCGGCTACAGCAGTGACCTGTGGAAGGGCATTGCGGAGCTCGGTTGGCTCGGCGTAGCGATTCCCGAGGAGTACGGCGGTGCGGGTTTTGGCTACCTCGAACTCGCGATGATCGCGGGCGAGATTGGCCAATCACTTGCCCCCGTTCCGTTCGGTTCGACCGTGTACCTCGCCGCCGAGGCCATCAACCGGTCGGGCAGCGAAGACCAGAAGAAGAAATATCTCGCCGGGATCGCCGAAGGCGAGCTGAAGGGGACGCTCGCTTCGACCGAGAAGGCAGGCACGCTCAGCCCGCGATCGATTGGTGCGACCTTTGCCGATGGGGTGCTGTCGGGAACGAAGGTTCCCGTTGCCGATGGTACCGCGGCCGACTTCGCCCTGGTGCTCGCGAGGGAAGGTGACGGTCACTCCCTGGTGATCGTCGATCTCGATGCGTCCGGGGTCGACCGCCAGAAGCTCGAAGCCCTCGATCCGACGCGGCCGCAGGCACAGATCGTCTTCGAAGGGGCTCCGGCCGCGCGGCTGGGTGAAGCGGGCAATGGCTGGAAGCTCGTCCAGGATGCAATGACTCGGGCGGCCGTGCTGATGGCATTCGAACAGCTGGGAAGTGCCGACCGTGCCTTCCAGGTCACGTTCGACTTCATCATGAACCGGTATGCCTTCGGACGACCGGTGGCGTCCTTCCAGTCAATTAAGCACCGGATGGCGGATCTCTACGCCGACCGGGAGATCGCGCGCTCCAACTGCTATTGGGCTGCATGGGCTCTCGAGAACGACGATGGAGAGCTCCCGATCGCTGCGGCCAGCGCGAAGATCAGTGCCAGCGATGCGCTGGAACACACGACGGTCGAGATGATCGAGATGCACGGCGGCGTCGGATTCACGTGGGAGTACGACTGCCATCTCTTCTATCGGCGCGCGAAGGCTCTTTCCCATACGCTGGGAAGCACCGACGAATGGCGCGAAAAGCTCGTGACACGGCTCGTCGAAGAGGCGGCCTGACGGGCCCCAGGGCAGGAGACGAACATGGACTTCAACGATTCTCCCGAAGAAGCAGCGTATCGCGCCAAGGCACGCGCCTGGCTCGATGTCAACGCCACCCTTCGAGACCCTGACGCGCCGAAGGCGAATATGCTCGACGAGCCCGATGGGGTTCTCGTCGAAAAATCCAAGGCGTGGCAGCTCCGAAAGTACGAAGCCGGCTGGGCTTGCCTGCGTTGGCCCAAAGAGTTCGGTGGTCAGGAAGCCAGCGCGATGGAGTCGGTGATCTTTGGCCAGGAAGAATCTCGCTGCGACCTTCCTCCCTCGATCTACGGGATCGGCCACGGGATGCTCGGTCCCACGATCATGGCGCACGGAAGCGACGAGCAGAAAGATCGCTTTCTCCGCAACATGGCGAAGGGAGACGAAGTCTGGTGTCAGTTGTTCTCGGAGCCCGATGCCGGTTCCGACCTCGCGGGGCTCAAGACAAAAGCCGTGAAGGATGGAGACGACTGGGTACTCAACGGTCAGAAGATCTGGACGACCGGCGCCCAGTACTGCAAGTGGGGAATGCTCGTTGCGCGGACCGATCCGAACGCGGCCAAGCACGCCGGGCTCACCTACTTCATCGTCGACATGGAAGTTCCCGGTGTCGAAATTCGTCCGATCAGGCAGATGAGCGGTGCGAGCAACTTCAATGAGGTCTTCTTCGCGGATGTCCGTACCCCGGACGAGAACCGGTTGGGGGCGGTGGGCGATGGTTGGGCCGTCGCCATTACGACCCTGATGAACGAACGCTCCTCGATCGGAAGCAGCCTCGGGGGTGGCGCGGGCATCCGGGACCTGGTCAAGCTCGCTCAGCAAGTCGAATTCAACGACAAGCCGGCGATCGAAGACGGCGGCGTGCGTCGCAGGATCGCGGATTTTGCGGTGCGTCGCAGCGGGCTCAAGTACACCGGCCAGCGTGGGCTTTCGGCCCTTTCCCAGGGTCAGACGCCGGGCCCGGAGGCCTCGATCGGCAAACTCGTCGCCGCCATCTCGGGCCTCGAAATGGGAGCCTTCGGGATGGAACTACAGGGTGCGGCCGGTCTGCTGGCCGGAGAGGACGGTCCGGCCGATCCCGCTTGGCAGCGCATCTACCTGGGCATGCCCGGATTGCGGCTCGCCGGCGGCACGGACGAGATCCTGCGAAACATCATTGCCGAGCGGGTGCTCGGGATGCCCGGCGAACCCCGCGTCGACAAAGGGAAGCCGTTCAAGGACATCCCGTCCGGTACGACGCGCTAGCGGAACCCCCTGCGCAGTGGGCGAGGTGTGCCGCTGGGTCGAGAACTTCCCCGTTTTTGCGGTTCCGTCCGGGGCTTTCTCGTGTTGTTCGGTGGAGCGGGGCGCTCCGAGAAAGCCCCTACTTTCTATCGTGAGATGAACCGCCTGCAGATTCTGCGGGGTGAATCAGATCCGCTATTGCTGTCTGTCGAGCCGCAACGCGGGGACCACGCGCCGGTGCAAGAATGCGCGCAGCTCCTTTTCACTGCGATCGACGCGTGGGCTCGCCATCAGAGAAAGCCCGAGCCGCATGACGAGTTCGCCGCATTCTTCGAGGTCGTCCGGCTTCCAATGGGCGGCTTCGGACAGCGGAGCGAGGACGTACTCGAGAACCCGCATCGCATCGGGGAATTCCGCATCGGTCAGCTTGACCTCACCCGCCAGGATCAGTGAGCCGAGCAGTGGGTCGCGGGGTAACTCTCGCAGGGCGAAGAGGATGGCTTCGACGACCGCTTCGCCCGGGTCAGCGATCGAAGCGATGAGGTCGCGCGCAGCGCGCGCGAACTCCCCGACACCCCGGATCAGGGTGGCGGCGACGATGGCGTCGCGATCGGGGAAGTAGCGGTAGACGGTCCGGCGGGTAACGCCGGCCTCGGTCGCGATATCCGCGAGTCCGGTTTTCGTGAGCCCGTAGTGCTGGATGCAGCGCACGGCTGCATCTAGCAACCGGACGCGGGCGTCTTCCGGCCCGGCAGGGCGATCCCCTGCCCAGGCAATTCCTTGGGGCATCTAACTAGTATATGTCAAGTATACATAGAAACTACTTGTGTATCTTGAGTATATTCCCTAATAGATCTCCAGACGCCTTTTCTGCCTGCGGTCGAATCTGGAGAACTCCATTGGCTCGGTGGCTTCGCTCACTCACGTGCCTCCTCCCGGTCCTGCTGATCCTCGCTGCGGTGGCGGTCCACGCGGAGCCGACGACGTTCCCGGTGAGCGTGGATCAGAGCTTTCTCGGTGCCGGAAGCGACGAAACTTCGGCGTGGGTGCCCTGTCCGTTCGGTGGCCTGTGCCCGCGCAATGGGGAGGTCTGGGGCACGGACGCGCCGATTCGGCTCTCCGACCTCGGCATCGGCGAAGGCGACCTGATCGAACTCGTCGCGGCCGGCAGCTTCATCACCGGACGCTGGAACCCCTTCCCGTTCATTTTTTCGGGAGAAGCCAATCAGAGCGTCAGCTCGATGATGGTTGCAGTTTTCTCTTCGGACACTGCGGTCACTCCATGCTCGGGGTTCGGAACGTCGAGCTGCGCCGGACTCGATGACACCCACCCCAACACCCCGCGTATCTCGAGTGCGATCGATGCGGGGTCCGATTACGACACAGGGTGGATGGGTCTCTCTGAAGCGGCTTCGTTCGATACTGATATCGAAGAGGATTTCTTTGTCCCCACCACCGGTGTGCAGATCATCGTGCCGCCCGGCGCTCAATATTTGTGGGCGGCCCCACACGATGACAAGAAGAGTACGGGTCCTTATGGCCGGCTGTACTACGGCAACCAGAGCAATGGCGGGTTTTCGATAACTGTAGAATTGATCACACCCGCTGCAGACACCGATGGCGACGGTGTGAGCGACACGGTCGACAACTGCCCCGATGCCGCCAACGCCGGCCAGGAGGACGTCGATCTCGATGGCGTCGGCGACCTCTGTGACATCTGTCCGGAGGACTACGATCCCGGCCAGGAAGACAGCGATCTGGACGGTGAGGGGGATGCATGCGNATGCGACCCGNACCGCGNNGCTGGCTACTGGGAGGTCANCTATGACCTGGCAGCNACACCTCCGGGCGCNTCGNNANTCGCNGTNACGGNAACNCCGNNNGGACTNGGGGANGGCGTNGCATNNNNTCGGGCCCGGAACGATGACGATCCGCTTCGAAGCGGACGCTTCTGGCGAGGCTGGAAACGTCCTGGAGGGNGGCTCGGCCGANGTCGTGCAGCTGAACCTGGNNCAGNTCTTCACAACCGACACGCTCGGCACCCTGNTCACGACGGANATGCAGNNCGAGATCGCCGACGTTCGCTGGAATGGCAANCCGGGCGGTGTGGTCTNCGCTGGATCGAATCTNGGCCAACTCNGCGGCGAGACNGTCAGCTTCTACAGCGCGTTGTCGGNCTACNGGACGTACGGTGAAATCAGTTGTGAGGGCGNTTTGTGNGGNTCGGTGCCCACGGGTNCGTCCGATACCATGATCGATCTCGATCTNGTCGNNCTGAACTTCGGAGCCGGTGGGCCGNTCTCCGGTGCGACGTTCGCCAGCCTGCAGATCACGCTGCCGACGGAGCNCNGNGCGCAGCCGCTGCTCACGCTCAAGGGAGCCGAGCTTTCGAGAATTTACGTGCCGGGGGTTCCAGGCGAGCAGTGCGAAATCGATTCCGACATGGACGGCTTCCCCGATTCCGAGGACAACTGTCCGAATGACCCGAATACGAATCAGGAAGACANGGACGGCAATGGTACAGGGGATGCCTGCAACAGTGCCGAAGATGGCGACGGTGACGAATGGGCGAGTTCACTCGACAATTGCCCCCAGGTCGCAAACGCCGATCAGGCAGACGGTGATTCCGACGGCCTTGGCGACGGCTGCGACAATTGCCCCCAGATCGAAAACCTCGGTCAAGGGGATGTCGACTCCGACAGCTTCGGAGACGCCTGCGACAACTGTCCAGATGTGGCGAACTCCGGTCAGGAAGACCTCGATGGAGATCTGAGTGGGGATGTCTGCGACCCCGATCGCGACGGTGACGGTATCGAGAATGGAGCTGACGCTTTCCCCGATGACGCGACGGAGACGGCTGATTCGGATGCCGATGGTGCGGGAGACAACGGCGACAACTGCCCCGCCGCCGCCAACGCCGGCCAGGAGGACGTCGATCTCGATGGCGTAGGCGACCTCTGTGACATCTGTCCGGAGGACTACGATCCCGGCCAGGAAGACAGCGATCTGGACGGTGAGGGGGATGCATGCGAATGCGACCCGGACCGCGATGCTGGCTACTGGGAGGTCACCTATGACCTGGCAGCAACACCTCCGGGCCCAACGTTATTCGCAATCACGGAAACGCCGGGTGGACTAGGGGACGGACTGTGGATCGTCGGGCCTGGAACGATGACGGTCCGCTTCGAAGCGGACGCTTCTGGCGAGGCTGGAAACGTCCTGGAGGGCGGCTCGGCCGAAGTGGTGCAGCTGAATCTGGATCAGATCTTTACATTGAATACGTACGGAACCGAGGTCACGACGAACGTCTCCAGCGAAATTCCAGACAATCGCTGGGATGGCAACCTGGGTGGCGTGGTTTCAGCTGGATCGAATCTCGGCCAGCTCAGCGGCGATACAATCGACTTCTCCACCGTGTTGTCTGGCTACCACACGTACGGGCTGATCAGCTGCACGGGTAGTATGTGCGATTTCATGGAATCGGGTGAACTCGACACCACGATCGGTCTCAACCTCGTCGAGTTGATCTTCGAAGACGGTGGGCCAGCTTCTCCTGCGACGCTTTCGAGTGGGACGATTGCNCTGCCGCCGGAACCGAATGCGCAGGCACTACTTGGGCTGCGTGGAGCTGAGCTTTCGAGGGTTTTCGTGCCCGGGGTAATCGTCGAAGCGTGTGAGAACGATACCGACTCGGACGGTTTCACAGATGCCGAGGACAACTGCCCCAACACGTCGAACGATCAAAGCGATGTAAATGGCGATGGCATTGGAGACGCCTGCCAGCCCGATGACTCGGATGCCGACGGCTGGCCGGACCTCGAAGACAGCTGCCCGCAAACACCCGATGCCGGCAATGTCGATGCGGACGAGGATGGTAGCGGGGACGTGTGTGACACCTGCCCGGCCGTTTCGAATCCGACCCAGGCCGACGTCAACGGCGACGGCTTTGGAGACGCCTGCCAGCCCGATGATCTCGACGGGGATGGCTGGCCCAGCGAAGAGGACAACTGCGAGCTGGAGTCGAACCCGGACCAATCGGATTCGGATGCCGACGGTGTGGGCGATACCTGCGACAACTGTGCATTCGAGGCAAATCCAGGTCAGGACGATGTGGACGGAAACGGCGTGGGGGATACCTGCGATTCGGCATTGGCGGTACCGGTGCTGCCTGTGCCGGGCCAGTTCTTGTTGTTGGTCTTGATGGGAGGGGTCGGGATCCATCGCATTCGGAGGCGTCGTGGGTTCGAATCGCTTCGATGACCGATGCATGACCGGTGATGTTCGATCTGGGAAGGCAGTTTCCGGCTCGAGACCTGACCTGACCTGACCTGACCGGGCGGGGAGATTGTGTTTTCAAAAGTTTTTTGGGGGTGTGAGACGGTGGACTATTGGTTTCATCGAGCCGGTTTTGTCGGGACTCGGCTGGTAACGGCGTTCGTGTTGTTGTTGGCGGCATCCGGGGCGGCGAGGGCCGCGACGCTCAACGTGGGAATTACCAACCTCTCTGATGGGGATTCCAGGGACACGAGCACCGGTGTCAACCCGAACGGTGTCCATGATTTCCGAACGAACACTTCGGTAATCGGCTCGACGGCAACGAGCTTCGATACTCGTTACACGGCGGGCATGTACGGTGAGGCGCAGAGTGGCATTGTGGCTGCCCTGGACCTCTCGAAGAACCTGGGCTTCCGGCTCACCATAGACGTCATGGCCGACCAACCCAGCGAGGCGTGGGAGATTACATTGAATGCCTCCGCGAACGGTGGCTTGGCGGAAAAGGCGGATTCGAACCCGGCTTGTTGCGATACCGGGACCCCTCGCGAGGGCTGGCTGTTCGTTTCGGACCTGATCTTTTCGTCTTCCGGTGCAGCGGAGACTTTCAGCGATATCTCCAATCCGGGTACGGGTGTCAACTGGCACCCGCTCGGGGACGCTAACGATGGTGGTGCGGCTGCGGATGACTTCTCCTCAGGACTGAATAGTGCCGTGTACGCCGGTACGGGAAACGCGCAGCTCATCCTCGATTTCGCCTGGGCTGTCAGCCTGCATAGCGATTCGAGCACGCTCCAAGATGGAAACGAAGTCGGCTATATGTTCGGTGAGGACGACAACGACTTGAACGGCATCATGACGGGGAGTTTCGGCCCTGGCTACAACAGCAACGAGGATGGGATCTGGGACCGGACTCAGAGTGGGGACGGATACTTCGTATCCGGTGAAATCGCCCCGCTACTCGTCCCCGAGCCCGGCACGGTGTTCCTCCTCGGGTTGGGACTGCTGGGGTTGTCGATTCATCGAAGGCGCACCAGTCGGGACTAGCCACCCCTTCGCACCCGTTCAAGGGAAGAGACCGGGGACGGGCCGCCTCGCATCCTGGGTTGCGAGTTTCACGGTACCGATGGGCTCATGAGCCCGACTGCCAACTGGGGTCGGCCGGCTTGGTTTTACAGCCTGGCAGTGCGGCTTGTGGGTGACCGCCTCCACCCGGTACCAGTCGAATCGACGATACTGAAAAAGCCTCGCCCGCCAAGCAATGAATCGGGCGGCAGGGGATCGAATCCCGCGCTTCCCGAAGGGTGGGATTCCGGCGTTCTTTCGGGCTGTTGCCAACCCGTCTCCCCTGAGTCACGACGGTGGCTGAAAATCAGAGTTCCTGTTGCTAACGAATTGGGTGGCGGCACATTTGTGTGGCCACCGGCCGTGGGCAGTCGCTAGCCGCCACCCGACAAGGCGTTGAACCGGACGTGGCCAGATAGGAAGTTCAAGCTGCGTTTTCCTTGGGTCCGATAAGTAGGCATTCTGTCAAATAAAGCTGGGCGAGGGGATCAGGGCCCGGTGCCTGCAACCTTCAAGAGACACCCCGATGAGGATTCCAAGATGCCGTCCCCCCGGGTTCTGCTGACCGGTGCTTCCGGTTCCATGGGCTTCGAAGCCTTCCTGGAATTGCGGCGGCGAAGCTCTGACTATTCGACGCGCCTGATTCTGCGGCCTTCCCAGGTGAATCGGAAGATGTTTGCCCGCTACCTCGATGATCCCGGGCTGGAGATCGTCTGGGGCGATCTCACGAATCCCGATGACGTGGAACGAGCGGTGGAGGGAGTGGACTTCGTCCTGCATCCGGCGGCCATGATCTCTCCGGGGGCCGATCAGAATCCGGCAGCCGCCCGGGAAATCAACGTCGGTGGCACGGAAAATATTTTGGCTTCGATCCTGCGCCAGCCCGACGGCGCCGAGCGAATCCGGCTCGTGAGTGTCGGATCCGTCGCCCAATACGGAGACCGGCTACCGCCGCGGGAATGGATAAGGGTCGGGGATCCCTTGATCCCCAGTGTTCACGACCATTACGCCCTCACCAAATGTGAGGCTGAAAAGCAGGTGGTGGAATCGGGTCTGCGGCATTGGGCCAGTCTGCGCCAGACCTTCATCGTTCCGCCGAAGATATTGAGCCTCCTGGATTCGATTCTCTTTCACCAGCCCCTGGAGCAGAGGATCGAATTCATTACCAGCCGCGATGCGGGCTACGGCCTCGTGCAATGCCTGGACGCACCGGAGGATTTCTGGGGCCGCATCTACAATATGTCGGGGGGGCCGGCCTGCCGGATCGACTACGAGCAGTTCATAGACGATCAGTTCCGGCTCGCCGGATTGGGCGATTATCGCAAGATCTTCGAGAGGAATTGGTTCGCCCTGAAGAATTTTCATTGTGGCTACTTCGAGGACAGCGGCGAACTCGATCATTACCTGGGTCATTTCCGAGACGATCTCAGCGATACCTATGCGATGATCGAAGAGGCCCTCAGGCCCTGGATGAAGTGGGGCGCACGGCTGGCCCCGGCCCCCCTCCTGAACCTGCTTGCACGCCGTTGGGCCGAGCCCCTGCAGTGGATCGCAGAGAATGACGATGCCAGGATCAAGGCCTTCTTCGGCTCCCGTGAGGCATGGGAAGGGATTCCGGGATGGGATTGGGCACGGGTCGGGATTCCGGGAGGCCGGGATGCCAGGGCCCCGTCTCGGGATGACAGATCCGGCCACACCTTCCGGGACATCGGACGCGAGGATCTCGTCGACTTCGCACACTCGAGGGGAGGCAGCCTGCTTTCCAGTGATTTCGAGGGTTGGCGCCAGCAGCATCGCTGGCGTTGCGCCCTGAAACACGAATTCCAGGCCAGCCCCGTGCTCCTGCTGGAAGGGGGCTATTGGTGTCCCGAATGCTTCCCCTGCCCCGAAGTCGGAAGGGATTGGGGTTGGGATCACCAGGCCGAGGTCGATCCGCTGCTGGGGCGCTTCTACGGAAAGGGCTCCTCCCCCCACGTCGCGGCCTGAGGGTTCGGGCGAATCCCGACCGGGGCGGATGGGGCATTCGGGTTGGGCTCTGGCTCGATGTCCGCGTAGGGGTGTTTCGTCAACGCCCCGCGGGTGCCCTTCGCCGGTCCCGGCGGCCTCCCGATCAGGAAGTCTCGAGGACGCGCCCGAGAGTGGCATCGCCCTCGATGGTGGTGCGATGGATGACCCGCTTTACGCCGGGCTTGGTGCCGGTGGCGTAGTGGGTGGCGTTCCAGTTGTCCCACAGGACCATGTCGCCCTCGTTCCATCGGTGGAAGTAGTGGAACTCCGGCTTGCGGATGTGTGCAACCAGTCGCTCTAGCAGGTCGACGGCCTCATCGTTGCACAGGCCCGCCTTGTGCGGCGCTACGACACGGTCCAGGAACTGGTCGCAGATCTTCAGGATCTTGCGGCCGGTTGCGGGGTGGCTGATCACGGCCGGGTAGGCGACGTCGGGGAAATCCGGGTAGTTCAGGTCTGCGGGCTTGGTCGGGCTGTGGGGTCCGGGTTCGTAACCCTCGAGATCGACATAACGCATGTGGCGGCGGTTCATGGAGAAGCAGTAGGCCACTTCGATCTTCTCCAGCAGGGCCTTCGTGTCGGTGTCGAGTGCAGCGTAGGCCTTGTCCATATCGGCAAAGCCGGTGAGTCCATCTTCCTCGGCGCACACGACGGAGCGCAGCAGGGCGCCGCGGTTCGGCTTGCCGGTGTAGAGCAGGTCCCAATGCCAATCGAGCCTGCCGACTATCAGCTCACCGTTGTAGGAGGCGGTGTGGTACCTCTCCTTTTCCGGCTCGTTCACCAGCATGAAGAGTTCCGGGTACTCCGCCGATGTTGTCTCCTTCAGGGGGTGCAACGCCAGCGGTCCGAAGATGCGGCTGAACTCGATCTGCCTCTTCGGGTCGATGTTCTGGCCGCGAAATACGAGAATCGCGTGTTTGTTCCAGAGCGAAACCAGCTCGCTCTTCAGCGCGTTATCGATCGTCTGCGTGATATCGAAGTCGGAGACTTCGACGCCGACGTTCTCCAGGGGGGTGATTGCCAGTGCCATGCTCATCGCCTCTGTCTGCCTCGTTCGAGGCGACTCTTGGGGTTCCGGTCGTTGCGCGAGCCGCGATGCGTCTTCCTGAAACCGGCTGGCATCATTCCACGATGCCGAGCTGAATCGCACCCAGATGGGCAAAGGAGATGTCGACCACGTCCCCCACCTCCGGCGTGAGGATGCTGGTCAAAGACCCTGTAGCAACGAGGTGGCCCGCCTCGATCGCCTGGCCTCTCTGCCCGAGCTCGTTGGCGAGCCAGGCCACCACGTGGAGCGGGCTGCCGAGCGCCTCTGCACCACAGCCGCTCAGCCAGGCGCGACCATTCTTCCTGATGACGACTCCCTCGTGAATGAAATCGAAGCCGGTCGCCGAGGCCAAGCGGCTGCCAATGACGATGCCACCGTGCGCCGAATTGTCGGCCGTGCCGTCGGGAACGGAGCCCGGCCCCTCGAGACGAGTCTGCAGAAGCTCGACCAACGCCACGACTCCGCCGGCCGCATGCTGCACATCGAGGGTCGTGATGCCCGGTCCCCGTAGCGACTGCTCGAGCACGACTCCGATCTCGGCCTCGATGCCGAGCGAGTAGTCGGAGCGCCTGATCTCCCCCTGCTGCCCACAAACCGATTCGCTGGTCATGAAGCCATACATGGGTCCGTCGAGGATGCCCTTCATCTGCTCGAGGATCGCGAAGCTCGTGGCGCCCACCATCCAGTCGATCTGCCGGTGTCCGACAGACACGTGCTCTGCAGCCACACGAGCTTGAACCTCGTAGGCTTCTTCGAGGGATAGCTCTCCGAAGCTCGTGCTCGGCGGTGCGATCTTCTTGCCATCACACTGGGCCTCGAAGATCGTCCGAGTCCATTGCTGCTTGAGCTGTTCTCGGTCCGTCACGGAAGCCTCCGCCGAGGGCACCTGCGGGAAGTCGACATGATATCCGTACTCGGAAATCGAGCTAGAACCCAGCTTGAATGTCCGGCTCTTCCGGGTTTTGTGTGGGTCCGATCGGCAGGCATTCGGTCAAATAGAGCTGGGCGAGGGGATCAGGCTCCGGTACGGCCGTCTAGCATGGCGTTCCAGACGGACTCGCTGAGGGATCGGTTCTAATTGACCGTGGTATCGTGCGGTCTCTCCGGGCGTCTTGTGTCTCAGCAATAAATCGCGGTCAGCCGCTGAGCGCCGATGTGTCAGGCGGCTTTGCGGAACGGAGCCAGGGACGACGAACCGTGATTCAGAACACTCTTCTAGTCCGGCCGTTCGCTGAAGCAGATGAGCCTTCGGTTGTCGCTCTGTGGAACGACGTGTTCCCGGAGGATCCACCCAGAAACGAGCCTCGGGCGGTAATCGGTCGCAAGCTTCGCGTGCAGCGGGAGTTGTTTCTGGTCGGCGAGTTCCAGGGTGATGTGGTCGGGAGCGTTATTGCAGGGTTTGACGGCTTCCGTGGCTGGGTCTATCACCTGGCGGTTCAGCCCGGTTTCCAACGCCGTGGCTTCGGGCGGGAGCTGATGTGCGAAGCCGAGGCAAGGCTGCGGGCGCTCGGCTGCCCGAAGCTCAATCTGCAGGTTCGGTCATCCAATACCGAGGTCATTGAGTTCTACGAGGAGCTCGGCTACTCAATCGAGGCCCATGCCAGCCTCGGCAAGGTTCTCGAGTAGCTTGCTGAAAGTCCGCCTAACCAGGTGCGCAACGGTCCGGCTGGGCGTTGTCGGTACAAATCCGGGCTACAATCCAAAGAGGTGAGGCGTTTCGTACCCGGCAGCACGGCCCCGCCGGCCGCTGAGCACCCAGTCGGTTAGATAGTGAGGCGAGGCTCTCTCCCGAGGCCGCGATCATGGTACGCTCCCAATACTCGCCAATCGCGGGGAGCATGTGACGGAGGTGACCAAGGGTCGTCCGAAGATCGGCATGGATGGAAGCTGTGTGGCTGTTCGGTCTGCTCTTGCCACTCGCTGCGGCTGCTGAGGAGACCCTCGAATGGGATCAGGCGCGGGTGACGGCACTCGCAGGTGAGCTCCATGACAGCGTGAAGGACCTGCGGAGCGAGATGCGAAGCCAGCCGCGGGACATTGGTTCGATGCGGGCCTCGGCCTACTATCGGCTGCTCGACAACCTGCGTCTGATTGGGCGCGAGAGCCGCTATCTCCACGAAGCACTCAAGTCGGGAGCGAGTCGGGAAGAAACGCTGCCCAGCTACACGCGCATCGCGAGGCTTCGGCGAGACTGTGCCGAGGAGATGCGGAGGCAGTTCCTGGGGACCGTGGCTCTGGAGAGGATCGATCGAGCTCAATCGACCGTGAAGCAGATGGATGCCTATTGCGGGCTCGAGTCGAAACGGTCCGACCACGAAAGCGTGCTTGATCGCTGAGAAAGAATCGGTCGATGTGGGCTGAGCCGGACCAGGTGACCGGGTAGAGACCCGGTCGGCCTACGCTCTTGGCTCCTTCGAGGAGCGGGTGTCCGCGATCGTGAGGCGTGTCAGCCGTCGCCGGTGAGCTGTCTGGTAGCTTGTCATGGCTGGGGGTTCCTACTCGAGAGTTTTCTCGCAATCCGTCACAGCCTAACAGGCTATTGCAGCGGACCGGACTCAGTGCGTTTCCATCGATCTCTGGTAGCTTCTTGCATCGGAACCGGGGCACTCCGGGCCACCATCGACTGCGAGGCAGCAGCTGAAGCCCGATCCGTTGGGCCACGTTGAAACTAGTTTGGAGAGACATAGGAGAAGCCATGATTTCCCAGGACGCGATCAAGCCGCTTGCCTTTGGGGCCCTTCTCGCACTCTGTGCGATTGGATTCGGTTTTTCGCTAGGGGGCGCGTTCGGAATTGCGGAACACAGCCTTAAAGCACATTTGGAGGAATTAGCAAATGGGGCAGCGGAGGAGGTCTACGCCGGTGATTCTGAAAAGAAGGAAGCAGTCGTGCGGAAATCCTGGGCCTACATGAAGCGGGCCCATCTCCATGGCGGTGCAATCGGAGTTGCAGCCCTGAGTTCGATTGTGCTGCTCATGTTGCTCGGCAATCCGGGATGGATCGAAAGGCTCGGCTCTATCGCGTTTGGCGCGGGGGCGCTCCTCTATTCGTTGTTCTGGTTGTGCGCAGGATTGACGGCGCCTTCCTTGGGCGGTACGCACGAAGCCAAGGAGGCGCTGAAGTTTCTTGCGGTTCCAGGAGCCGGCTTATGCATGATCGGCCTTTGCGCCACGCTCTATTCCTTGGTGCGGAAGGGTTTCATCGAGAAGGCGTGAGGTGACCGAACGGAGACACGCGTAACCGAGCACTGCGGCGGAGCGAACACTGCGGGCTCGACCGCCAGGTTCGAGCTGTTGACAGCAGAGCCTGCTCAGAAGACGGCGCTGTGGTCGGGGTGTGGTCCCAGGCAACCGATAGACGCGCGACGACGTTCTCTGGGCCGATCGCACCGGAATCTTCCGTTGGCACGTCCTCGTAGTGAACATCGGGGTGTAGGCAGCTCTTCAGCGTCTCGAAATCGAATTGGCTAAGCGCCCTCCACATCTTTTCGAGGGTTGCCTTGTTCCGATGGCTTGTGTTCTCACTCGACATCGTTTCGCTCTCCTCTCCATATTGGACCCACTCGGTCATCCCTCAGGAAGCGGTGCTCCGGGTCCGCTCGTGGCTCCATTCTTGATATGAACCCTAGAAGGGTGCGGGCTCGAGCCCCAGCGCTTGTTTTGCGGCCTCGCGATAGCAACGATCGTCCCAGACCAGGTGGCCGGCACCGACATAGATGTCGCGAAAGATTCGCTGAAGCCGGTTCGGGTTACGTATGCCGGCGCTTCCGGAGGCTTCCCAGGCGAAGGTGACGGCGGACTTGGCGACGTGCTTGACGATGTAGTTGGCGTGCGCCTTCGACTGCCGAATGGCGTCGTTACATTCTGCATCCGAGGCACCCGTCTCGATCAACTCGACTGCTCTATTGGATACCTCGCGCAGCTGGATGCGTGCCGACGCAACTGCCGTCTGATGAAAGCCAAAATCACGCTGGAAGTCGGTCTGTTCCCGAAGCGGAAGCGAGCCCACCCGTGTGCGACCCGCCTTGGCAATCTCCGCGATTTCGTGAAGCGCGCGGGATGCCACGCCGATTGCCCAAGAGGTCGAGCCAATATTGCCATACGCCTGGGGGCCAAGGGCGAAGGCTGCGCCCCCGCTCTGGTGCGGCGCGTAACCCATGTTGATGTGCCAGGTGGCGCCGGTCTCGACGAACTGCTCGGGTACCTCGTAGTCGAAGCTTCCGGTTCCACACAAGCCCATCGTGTCCCAGTTGCCTTTCATGATGACCTTGTCGATGGGTACGAAGAAACCGATGAACGGTAGTTTCCCGTCTTCTGCGACGGGAGCAGGCGCACCATCACGCATCACGATCGCTCCGCCACCCATGAACTCTGCATGTCCAGAACCGGTGGCAAATTGCCAGTTGCCGGAGACACGGTATCCACCCTCTTCTTCGTGGGCGACGCCGAGGGGCGCAAAATGACCCGCACCCGTGCGCATCGCCGCGAAGGTCTTCGCGTATTCGGGATCGATATACGAGAGATAGGAGCCCGTGATCGAATTCTGGATGAATGTCCAGCCCGTCGCGCCATCGGCGAAAGAGACCGCTTCGCTCACCGCCAGGATCGTGTCGACGTCGAGTTCGAGACCGCCGATCTCCTTGGGCGTACTCATTCGAAAGAGTCCCGTCTTCTCGATCGCCTCGACGACGGGTTTGCTCAGCGTGCAATTCTCTTCGATCGTGTCGGCTTCGGATTCGACGAGCGCGCACAGATCGAGAGCAGCTTGAATCAGCGCAGAATCGGCCATGGCTTCTCCTGTTCTTCTCGCGCGACCCCACCGGCCCGTCCGGGACTGAGCCATGAGGAAGCTCGTTCAATCATACACACATACGTAAGTTGTATGATGTATGATTTTCTCGAAATCGCCATGGCTTCCGATTCCTTCCCCATCCCGCGGGGGTGGGATCCCCGCCGCCGGGAGAACTGGATTCATGCAACGCAGAAAGGCCTGGAACGGCGATCCGCCCAAAACAGAGGCGGAGGCTCGCCGAGTACTGCTCCATGTCACCCAGGGCTGCATCGAGCGATTCGGTCTCTCGAAGGTCGGGCTCTCGGACGTGGCGAGCGCCGCCGGGGTAACCCGCCAGACGGTCTACCGCTATTTCGCGAACGCCGACGAACTCTTCAACTCAGCGGCTGTGCTGGCAAGCGGCGGCTTTCTCGAGCGCATGCGCGCGCGCGTGCTTCAGCACGAAGGCCTGGCCGAGCGCATGGTCGAGACATTGGTGGTGGCCATTCACGAGATCCCGAAGGACGCTCATCTCAGCACGCTCGTGCTGTCCGGAGACTCCTTTGCCGTTTCACCTGCACTCAAGATGTTATTCATTCAGGACGAGATGCTCGCATTGAGCGGTGGGGATATCGCCCTGACTTCACTCGAGCGCGATGAACTCGCCGAGGTCTTGCTGCGACTATTGAAGAGCTTTCTTGACGACCCCGGCCCTGAGCGCAGCGAGGATGAGCTGCGGGCGTTTCTATATCGCTGGATAATTCCGGTCATCGACGAGAAACTTCAGGCGGCAGATAGGAAGTTCAAGCTGCGTTTTCCCAGCGTCCGATAAGGCGGCATTCTGTCAAATAGAGGGGGCGAGGGGAAGAGGCCCCGGTACGGGGCGTCTTCAGCGTTCGTTCCATCTCCTCATCGAGTGAATCAGGTGCGCGACAGCAGCCCACAACGCCGGGCGAGAAAAAAGCTTGCCGCATAGCCGACGATGATCAGTATGAAGACGACCGAATAGCCCGTCGCCATCGCCAGGTACTCCGAAAACCCGCCAATCGTCGCCCCGAGCAAATTGGCGCCCCAACAGGAGGCCGCCTTCTCCTGGTTTCGGAAGCTCGTGGAGAAGACGAGCCCCGCGAAGAACACGGGCAACGGCACCATGAGCAGCGTCCACGCCAGGCGCCCAGTCAGGGAAAGATCGAGAATCCAGTCTGTCGGAATTGCAATGAGAACAATGACTGAGACGATGAGCGGAACGTATATGCCCGGGTGCAGGCGGTCGAGGCGCATGGCGAGGAGGTTGGCCAGCAGGACCATCAGCAGGATGCCGGCGATGACGAGTGTGGTGACAAGCCACGTCGTCCCGAAGTAGAGGGACACCCGCGCAATGTTCGCCGTCTGCAGCAGGAGAAAGCTGAACCCCAGTGCGAAGAAGTGGCTCTCTTCCGTCCGCCACTGCATCCCAGTCGCGGTGCGGACCACCGCGATCGTAAACGCCACCAGGATCGCCACCACGATGAGATAGTCCGTGGGAATCGTGCGTTCGCGCAAATACAGGAACGGCCAGTCGTCGCGCGCGAGATCCATCTCGACCTCACCGAGCCCCTCGAACCTCTCGAAGGGTCCATAGCGTTCCGGGAGTTGCGGCGCCGCGCCGCCCTTTGGTGCCAGGATCGCAATGCCCGGCCCGGTATAGACGATCGGCGTCGCCCCCGTAGCCTCTTTCACCATCTGAATCAACTTTTTCGTCATCCAGATCTGGCTCGTCGCGAAAGTGATCGAAAGAACGCCTCCTTCGTTCAGAAGGGAGTAGGCGCGTTGGATGCTCTCCACCGTGTAGACGTACCCGTCGAGCCGCACGCTGCTGCGAGCCGAAAACAGCGCCTGCGAATCCAGATAGCTAAAGGCCACGACGTCGTAGACCGGTTCGGCGTGATTGAAAAACGAGCGCGCGTCGTCGATGAAGAGCCTGACCCGGGAGTCGAAGTAGACACCGTTCGCACTGAAGCGCTTCGCAATCCGGATCAGCATGGGATCGATCTCGACGGCGTCGATCGATTGGGCGCCGTGGATCAGCGCCCCCTCGACGTCCTTTCCTGATCCAGCCCCCACTACGAGGACGCGCCGAGGATCCTTCACCACCAGGTACGGCATCGTGAACTGGTAGTAGGTCTCCTGTGCGGCCTTCGCGTGTTTGCGTGACCCCGGCGCGAACCGCTTCGGGTCGATCGAGCCATGCTTCTGATAGAAGAAGTGATTCACCCGGACGTTATACGTGGGCGGGTCTTCGAGCTTTCTGACGTCCTCCGGTGCGTCCTGGAAGGCCACCTGCTGGTCCGTGTCGGTGTCGACGATGGTGATGTGGTAGTACGGCGACCACAGCACGTCGCCGGTCGTGAAGCCTGCGACGAGTGCGCAGCTCGCGCAGAGCGCGGCTGCCGATGGCAGGAGGGCGGGCCGCTCCACGAGCAACAGAAAGGCGACGCTGACCATTACAACGCCGACGATGGGCGAGAAGAAGAGGAACGAGAATGCACCAAAGCCCAGCGTGCCGAGAAGACTGCCGAGGATGTCCCAGGAATAGGCTTTGAGGCGCGGCAGTTGGTCGAAGAGGTGGCCAGCTCCCTCGCCGAGCGGCACGAAGAGGGCGACATTCGAGGCGAAGATCGCGAGCAGGGTGAGGTAGCCGCGGAGTGGCGAGTCGCCCTGGAAGTAGCGCATCTCGTCAGACGACGAGAAGAGCGATGTATCCCGAAAGAAGATCAAGCAAGCGACGTCGAAGAGCAGGATCGCGGGAAAGAAACGAAAGAGCCGCCAACCGCGGTCCTTGAGCAGGGCGCCCAGCCCGACTCCGAGAAACGAGCTGATCAGCATGAGGTTGGCGTAATAAGCGATCAGGCGAACCTGGGACGGTACCCACCGGATCAACATCAGCTCGACGAAAAGCGTGATGAACGAGATCAGGAACAGCCGGAGATGGAGTCGTTCGGTATGCAGGCCGAGCATGCGCTGCCCTTCGTGTGAATGCGCCAGACAAGATTGGATGATAACCAGACATGCCCAGTGATATCAGCTTGTACTTTCGCTGCTCCGTCGAAACGGAGGCCGCGAGCGTTCTCGGAGAATTCAGCCCGCTGACTCAGCGGGCGGTGCGCCATTTCGATAGATCCTGAGCAGCGTGCCACGTTGGCGTTTGATCTCGAAAGCCGGGGTCAAGCGCACCTCGGCCTGGCGCATCAAGCTCTCGTACATCGCGCGGCGGGTGATGAACATCAGATATCAAGGCCGACTCGGGTCATTGAACTTGTCTGCCGTCAATGACGACTCGAGCTCGCGATCGAGGTAATGCTCGGCCACGTGAGCGGCGATCGGGACGAATACCACGGCGTCGGGTTCGGCATGCGCGTTGATCCATTCCGACCCCTCCTTGAGCGCGTGACCCCAGTATTACACTTCGACCCACTCGTCGCTTTGCTCTCCCCCGAGTGCGGACGCGACCGGATTCAGATACGCCGATTGATAGGGATGGATCTGGATGCACTCCCAGCCCGCCAGGGCGATGAGGCTTCCGACGAGGGTCCAGCCCAGACGATTCGCAGCCAGGCGATCGAGACCGAATGGTCGCCGGTCTTCGAGCCACGCGAGCAGCCAATCGCCGCCGGCACCGACGAGCAGCGACAGGCCCACCAGAACCGCCAGGTAGTGCCGCATTCCGTCATAGCGAGCCGGGGCGATGAGATCCCACGCCAGCAGCACGCCGATCCACAGTGCGCCGGCAAGCACGAGATCGAAAGATTCGGGCCGACGCAGCTTGCCGAGAAGAGTGGCAAGGATGGGGACGGCCGCCAGCAACATGAGCGAGAGGGGCAGGCTGGCGAGGAGATGGAATAGGGGAAAGTGCCAGGGGATCTCGGTCCATAGCTGCATCTCGTCCAGATAGAGCACCTGAAACTGAACCCCGAGCTTGGTCGCGATGAGCTCTCCGACCCTCGCGAGCTGGTCGAGCGGGGCTTCGAGCCACAACCACGGCCATAGCAGGATCGCGATCGCGGCCGCGACCGACCCGATGACGATGAGCTGTCCTATACGCTGCCTCAGGAGCGCAGGCCAGCGAATGGCCAACAGGAGGGCAAAAAGCGGGATCAGCGCCACTGAGAAGATTCGGGTGTTCAGACTGATGCCGAGCACGATCCCCGCGAGCGCCATTCGCAGAAGGCCGGGCTTTCGCACCGCGCGCAACAGCAAAAGGAAGGTCAGCGGGAAGATCAGCAACGTCGCAACGTCTTTGGGATTGTTCCTCGAGTGGGCGATGACCGCGGGCATCACGGCCATCGCCGCCATGGCGAGCGCGGCCGCGCGCCGGCTGTGACCAATCTCCCAGGCAAGCAGGTACGTAAAGGCGAGCCCCGCCGTGGCCAAGAGCAGATTGAACGCGTGCTCGGCCGTGACCCGATCCAGATTCGACGCAAGCGTCTCCATGGCGCGAACGAAACGAATGGTGGCCTAGCGTACGTACCCCAGAGCCTTGAGTTCCTCGACCGTTCCCGCGTCGAGTCTGACCCCCGGCACTGCGCGGTCGGGGTCGGGCTTGGGAAGCGCGTCCACCGCCTGCCGAAGGCGATCGATCGCTTCCTTCACCGCATCGGGGTTTCCCGGTGCGAGGTCGACCTGCTCCAATGGATCATCATCGAGCGCGTAGAGCTCGGCGTGATCGGTCGCCTGGTCGTAGAGGAGCTTTCGCTCGGCGTGCACGAGCGCAAGTCGGTCGTGGCCGCTCGAGTAGAGGACGATGGGCTCCACCGGTACAGGGGCCTGCTCGCGCAGCGCTGGCATCAAGTCGCGCCCCTGCATTTCGTTCGGTGTCCCGATCCCGAGATAGCTCAGCACGGTGGGCGCAACGTCCAGATGGGTCACAAGCTCGGGTCGCGTACCCGCTGGAAATTTCGCCGAGTCTGGAAAGTGCAGGGCGAAAGGGATACGCATGGTCTCCTCGTAGAGCTGAGTGTGGAGCATCTTTCCGTGTTCCATGAACTCCTCACCGTGATCGGATACGAGCACGATCAGGCTGTTTTCGAGCAGCCCCCGCGAGCCGAGCAGGCTCAGGAGTTCACCGACGCGATCGCCGGTGTAGCGAATTCCCGCGTCGTAGAGCGAGCGGATGTAGGCGATGTCGTCTTGCGCGACAGCCCTCTGCCCGTCTCCGACACGGACAAGGAAGTCTGACCCACCCCCGGCTTCGCTTGGTGCCTCGAAATCGATGGTCGCGTCGGTTACGAGCTGCGCCCGATAGGGTTCCGGGGAATCGTAGGGAAGGCCGCGCCAATCCGAGTGGATATCGAAGTAGTGAAGGAACAGAAAAAAAGGCGGATAGCTGGCGTCGGCCGCGTCGGTGCTCCGGATCTCATCGAGCCAGCGCCCGAGGGCTTCGTTGGTCTGGGCTGCACTGCGGCCGTATCGAAGGTCGCCGCGCTGCCCGCGGGTCTTGATGTCGCTGTAGTAGTCGTAGCGATCGAAATCGCGATCGAGCCCGAAGCGTGGATGCAGGAAGCCCCCGTTTACGAATGCGGCTGTCGTGTATCCGTTCTGCTTGAGCGAGGAGGTCAGCGACGGTGCCTTGGCTGGGACCGGTTGACCGCCGGTGAGCCGCCCTTCCACTCCGTGGCTGAGGGGGTGGAGCGAAGTGAAGAGCGAGGTATGTGCGGGCAGGGTATGGGGCTCAAGGGTATAGGCATGCGTGAAGACCGTGGACTGCGCGAGCAGCGCGTCGATCTGGGGACTCGTCTCCCGTGTGTAGCCGTAAGCGCCAAGCGAGTGGGCGCCAAGCGTGTCGAGAGAGATGAGAATGACGTTGGTGCGCGGTGCTGTGGGCTCGTCAAGGGCGCAGGCTGAGCTCATCGCGGCGAGCCAGGGGAGGAGCAGAAGTGCAAGGGACAGCCGGGCTCTGCGGTCGGGAGTGCTCACGTCGTGCAGATAGGAAGTTCTCTGCCTATGCCGTTCCCTCCGCCTGTAACCGGGCTCATTAGGCGGTATGTGCACGATCCACCTTGGCTTTTCGCCAACGAGGACCGCGGATGAAGGCACCGGCCACACGGGAGGAGTTCTACCGCACGTTCCCAACCGAGCGGCGCCGTTGGGAGGCCCTGCGCCGCGTAGCCCGCGGCCACCCGCTTCGCTCACGGCGGCTCGTGGCGGAGGGAACGGCATAGGCAGAGGAAGTTCAAGCTGCGTTTTCGCAGGGTCCGACAAGTAGGCATTCTGTCAAATAGAGGGGGCGAGGGGAAGAGGCCCCGGTACGGGGTCACCGATACATCTGCAGAGCTCTCGGCCGCCGAGGTCTCGCCCTACCTCGAGTCCGCGCCCGGGCTAGAAGGGCCCTTGGGGATCCAGCCCCAACATCGTTCTGCCGTAGGTCTCGAGGCGCGCGTCGAGATCGAAGATCGCGTGGCAGGAGAGAGTGTCCACGTCTCGCTTGGCTCGCTGCAGCGCGTGGGTGAGAAAGTGCGCGCTGGCGCCGCTGGCGTCGGCGATGTTCCCGATTACCCGCTTGCTGCGATCGACCGCGTAAGCCAGCGAGGCCATCCAGCGGCTCCGCTCCTCCGGTGTCGCACGGTTGCGTCGCACCATCATCTGGGTGGCGACGCTTCGCAGGAGACCTTCTGCCTCCCCCGCTTCGATCTCGGCGCGCGCAAGACGCATCTGCGCGGCGGGCTTCTCGGACTGCTTCGAGGCAGTCCCGTAGAGAATGCGGTCCTGCATCCGTTCCCGAAAACCACGCACGGCAGCCCGGGCCTGTCCGACGGCAGGCATCGACGCAGCCAGGCCCAGGATCGGAAGCATCGGCGTGTGGTAGCTCGGATGGGGGTGGATCTTCGACCCCGGGCCCGTGCCGCCCAGCATCTCCAGGAAGGAGACAGACCGCTCCTCGGGGACCAGCTGATCGTGTACGACCATGTCGTGGCTTCCGGTTCCGCACATGCCGTCCACGTGCCAGGTGTCCAGAACCTCGATGTCCGACTTCGGCAACGCGAAGAACCGCAGGTCGACGGCCTTGTCTTCGCGGTTCACCTGCGCCCCGACCAGAACCCAATTGCCGTGCATCACGCCCGTCGCCCATCCCCAACGGCCGTTCAGTCGAAATCCGCCCTCATCCGGCTCGGCGCGGCCGCCCATCGAGATGCTGCCGGGAGCCAGCACGTAGGTCCGGTCGCTGAACAGCTCTCTCTGGAACGCCTCGGGAAACTGGCAGAACATCCAGTTGTGCTCGATGTAGAAGGTGGCCACCCACGACATCGAGGCGTCGCCTTCCGCCAGCGCGAGACCGACCTCGAGGAAGGTGTCCACGTCCAGCTCGCGTCCGCCGTAGCAACGGGGAACCATCAACTCGAAGATCCCAGACGCCTCGAGGGCCGAGATCACTGCGTCGTGAGGCTGTCGCAGCTGCTCGGCTTCTTCGGCGTGCTTGCGGAGGAGGGGCGCCAGCGCCTGAGCGTGCTCTACGAGATCCTGACCGGGAGCTGCCATCTCGTCACCATAACCGAAGTCAGCATCGCGAGCAGATCGGAGAGCGGCTGCCGTACGTTCGGAAACGGGCGTCAGGTTCCGGCCGCGGATTTGTGCTTGCCCGTGTGAAATTACAGATTCAGTCGGACACCCTGCCACGATGACAGAGGCTGACCGAGGGGATCTAGATGACCGAAGATCAACGAGAAATCAGGCGCAAACG
>PBYF01000004.1 GCA_002729515.1 Deltaproteobacteria bacterium | reverse complement strand
GCCGGAGCGGGCGTAGCGCCCTCGCCTGAAATCGCGCCGGAGCGGGCGTAGCGCCCTCGATTGAAATCGCGCCGGAGCGGGCGTAGCGCCCTCGATTGAAATCGCGCCGGAGCGGGCGTAGGCTGCTCGCGCCCCGCGTCGGAGGAGACCCATGCGCGAATGGTTGCAGCGAGTTTTCGAGGGGCGTCCGATGTGGATGAACGTCCTGATGGTTTTCTCCGCCTACATGGCCTTCGTCTACCTGCCGTGGGACATTTTCGTGAAACCCGCGGTGGCCGACGAAGAGGTGTGGTTCGGCATCCGGTTCCACGGAGGCGTGGCGAAGTTTCTGGCGCTCTTCCACTGGGCCATCTACGCCGCCGGTGCCTACGGCTTCCGCTACATGAAGTCGTGGATGTGGCCGTGGGCTGCGGTCTATGCCGCGCAGGTGGCCTTCAGCATGCTGGTCTGGCCGTGGATCTACATGGAAGGGATCCTGGGCTTCTCGATGGGTGTGATCGCGGTCGTGCCCTTCGCGCTGCTGACGTTCGCGCTCTGGAATGCCCAGAGTCGTTTCGAGGCGACGCGGCCGCCGCTTCGGGAGCGCTACGGCGAATGGGCGCTGGTCACCGGGGCTTCTGCGGGCATTGGCGCGGAGTTCGCCCGCGCCTTGGCTCGAGACGGTCTCTCGGTGGTGCTCACCGCCCGTCGCGATGAACGGCTCAGCGAGCTGGCAAGTGAACTCGAGCAGAGCCACCGGGTCCGAACGCGCGTCGTCGGGGCCGACCTCTCCCGGCCCGATGACGTGGAGCGGTTGGCGGAAGCGGTTGCAGATCTCGATGTCGCGGTGCTGGTGAACAACGCCGGCGTCGGCTACGCGGGCGCCTTTGCCAAGCAGGACGCCGTGCGCCTGCGCGCGATGGTCGAAGTCAACTGCACCGCGCCGGTGGTGCTGACGTCGCGCCTACTGCCCCGGATGCTCGAGCGCGGTGGCAAGACTGCGATCGTGTTCTCCGGTTCGATCGCGGGTCGCCAGCCGTTGCCGTTCCAGGCCCTCTACGGAGCGACCAAGGCTTTCGATCTGCTCTTCGGAGAGGCCCTTTCCGTCGAATTGCGCGGTTCGGGGGTCGACGTGCTGGTACTCGAGCCGGGTGTGACGGAGACGGAGTTCCAGGAGAAGGCCGGCCAGATCGCCCACGCCGGCGAGTCGGCAGCGGACGTGGTGGCGACGGCGCTCGAGGCGCTGGGACGAAGGCCTGCGGTGATTCCGGGCTGGTGGAACTGGCTGCGCGCCAACGCGGCCATGCGGTTGCTGCCCCGGGAACTCGTCGCCCACCTGGCGCGCGACGTGGTGGCGCGCCATACACCACCGGAGTTGCGATGATGGCCCGCCGCAAGCACGCCCGATGCTGCGGCATCACCGGCTCGCGAAGTCCGAGCCGTTCAAGTACGGCTGGGACGACTTCGTGAGTCTTCGACCGCCGTCTGAAAAAGGGCGGGGCGAAGCTCTAGCGGACGTCCCGGAAATGCTTCGGGGAAGGCCGAAGGTGATGGGGCCGTGTGTTTTTCGGCAGCTCGCGGGCTGCCGCCGTGCTCACTCGAGCAGCCAGACCGACGCCAGGGCATCGGCGTACTCGTTCCAGCGGGAGCCGTCGTGGGCCTTGATCCACTGGAGCGTCACTCGGGGGTGTGCGTTGGCCAGGGAGTAGAGCTCTTTTACGAGTTCGAGGTTCTTGATCGGCCCGGTCTTCCGTTTCCAGCCGCGCGCCTCCCAGCCGGAAGCCCACTCGTTCACGGTCTTCACACAGAGCTGGCTGTCCGAGTACATGCCGATTTCAGCGTCGGCAGGCAGTGCGCGGTACGCGGCGATCAACGCCGTCAGCTCCATGCGGTTGTTCGTGGTGTCGCTGTCCACGCCCGAGTCCTGGGTGACGATACGGTCGTCTTCGACCCAGACGAAGCCCCAACCGCCCGGGCCGGGGTTCCCTTCGCACGAGCCGTCGCTGAAGATGCCCGTCTTCGGTCCCGCCGTGTAGCGTTTCAGGACTTCGTCCGGGCTGAGGATGTCGTCGCTGTGCATGTCGTCCGAGGGTGGGCGATACCGCCGTGCGCTTCAAGCGCCGTAGGTTCCGAGGAAATCCCAGCGCCAGGTGTCGAACCTTCCCGCACGGATCGCTGCGCGGGCCCCGGCCACCAGCCCCTGGTAGAAGTGGACGTTGTGCACCGAGGTGAGGACCGCTGAGAGTACTTCGTTGGCTGCGAACAGGTGATGCAGGTAGGCGCGGCTGAAGCCGGCGGCGCAGGTGGTGCAGTCGCATGAAGTGTCGATCGGGTAGGCGTCCCGGCGGTAGCGGCGGTTGGTGAGCCGGATGCGACCCCGCGTGGTGAACGCCGATGCGCTGCGCGCGTAGCGCGTTGGGATCACACAATCGAAGAGATCGATGCCGTAGCCGATGGCGGCGACCAGGTCTTCGGGCAGCCCGACCCCCATCAGGTACCGCGGCTTTCCCTCCGGCAGCAGCGGAGCCGTGTGTTCGGTCACCTTGCAGAGCAGTTCGTGGCCCTCGCCGACCGACACTCCGCCGATGGCGTAGCCGGGAAGGTCTGTGGCCACGACAGCTGCGGCGCAGGAGGAGCGCAGATCCAAGTGGACTCCGCCCTGGACGATGCCGAAGAGCGCCTGTCGTTCGGGCTTGGAGTGGGCCTTCGCACAGCGTTCGAGCCAGGATAGGGTTCGGCGCACTCCCGCCTGTACGGTGCGCCGCTCCGCAGGAAACGGCGTGCACTCGTCGAAGGCCATGATGACGTCTGCACCGAGCGCGTGCTGGATCGCGATCGAGCGTTCGGGAGTGAGTTCCATCTCGCTCCCGTTGAGCTCGTTCTTGAAGCGCACCCCGCTGTCGTCGATCGCCTTGTTCGGCAGCGAGAAGACCTGGAAGCCGCCGCTGTCGGTCAGAATGGGTCCGTCCCAGCGCATGAAGGCGTGAAGCCCGCCGAGCTTCTCGACGAGGGCTTCGCCGGGGCGCAGCGCCAGGTGGTAGGTGTTGGCGAGGACGACCTCGGCGCCGGTCGCGCGCACCTGCTCCGGGGTGAGCGCCTTGACGGCTCCGTGGGTTCCGACCGGCATGAAGGCCGGCGTGTGGATCGGCCCGTGCGGCGTGGCGAAGCGGCCCGCCCGCGCGGCGCCGGAGCGGGCTTCCAGGGCGAACGAAAAAGGGGCCTGGCCCGCCACGATCCTAACGGTACGTGGACCGCTCTCCCCGGCTGCGGCGCAGCCGCGTACGCTTGTGCTTCGCCTTCTTTTTCGCGCGGTGGCGGGCCGATTTGCTGCGATTGCGGTGCGGGAGGGGCTTGGCTTTCTTCACGCCGGGACTCCGTTCGAGGGGCCGGAACGTAGGCGACCCGGCCCCTCGGGGCCAGCGCCCGGGCTATGCTGAGCGCCATGGTCGCCGCGACCGCCCGCATGGCCGATTTCGACCTCAGTCCCGAGCAGCGGCTCGTGCGCGAGACGGTGCGCGACTTCGCAGAGCGGGAGATCCTGCCCCACGTAGAGCGCTGCGAGCGCGAGGAGCGCTACCCGCTCGAGCTGATCGCGAAGCTCCCGGCGCTGGGGCTGCTGGGTCCCATGATTCCCGCGGCGTACGGAGGCTCTTTCAGCGACGTGGTCACCTACGGGGTGATCTGCGAGGAGCTGGCGCGCGTCGACTGGGTGGTGGCGTCGGTGGTCTCGGTGGCGAATTCCCTCGCCGGCAGTTCGATCTCGAAGCACGGGACCGACGCCCAGAAGGAGCGCTGGCTCCCGGCCCTCGCCAAGGGCGAATGTCTGGCCTCGGCATGTCTCACCGAGCCGGGTGGCGGAACCGATCTCGCGAATATGCAGACGACCGCCGAGCGGGTGGACGGCGGTTGGAAGCTCAGCGGCACCAAGGTCTTCATCTCCCACGCGGCATACGCCGGCTTGTTCTTCGTGGTGGCGAGCGTCGACCGCGCGAAACGGCACAAGGGAGTCACGGCCTTTCTCGTGGATCCGGCGAGCGAGGGGATCACGATCGGGGCGTTCCCCATGCGGACGCTCAAGCGCGACAACCTGGCCGAGGTGCATTTCGACGGGGTCGTCGTGCCGGACGAGAACGTGCTCGGCGAGCCGGGCGGTGGCTTCCCGGTGCTCGGGGCCGCGCTCGACATGGGCCGCTACTCGGTGGCCGCTCGCTGCGTCGGTCAGGCTCAGCGCTGCCTCGAACTCGCCACGGGCTACGCCGGTGAGCGAGAGGCTTTCGGGCAGAAGATCGGCGAGTTCCAGATGATCCAGCAGAAGATCGCCGACATGGTCGTGCGCACCGAGTCCGCCCGGGCGCTGGTCTACCGTCTTGGCCGGATGAAGGACGCCGGCATCGGGAGGGCGAGTCTGGAGGCGAGCCTCGCCAAGCTGGTCGCCAGTGAAGCCGCGACTCAGAACGCGTTGGATTCCATCCAGGTCCACGGTGGTTACGGTGTTTCCGGCGAGTACGAGGTGGGACGCCTGTTGCTCGAGGCGAAGGCCCTCGAGTTCGGCGAGGGCACGAGCGAGCTACACCGCAAGCTGATCGCCGAATACGCGCTCGGGCTGCGCAAGCAATAGGGGTAGGACGGGGTGGATAGGCGCGATCCGCGGAAAGAGCTGCTCGACCTGGTTCTCGAGGTCTCGTTCCGGCGCGAGAAGGTCGTGCTCGCGAGCGGGAAGGAGAGCGACTTCTATCTCGACCTGCGCCAGACGCTGATGCGGCCGCGGGGCGTTTTGCTGGCCGGCCGGCTCGTACTGGAGAAACTCCGGACCGGGACGCCGGTCGAGGCGGTGGGCGGCATGGCAGTGGGTGCGGTGCCGCTCGTCACCGCTGTCCTCGCGGCGGCCGCGGGCAGCGAGGCCGACGCGCCACTGCTCGGCTTTTTTGTGCGCAAACAGGCAAAAAAGCACGGTCTCGGACGCCGCATCGAGGGGGGCTTTGCCGCTGGCCAGACCGTGGCGCTCGTCGAGGATACGTGTACGACGGGCGGCTCGACGCTCGAGGCGGTGGATGCCGTTGTCGATGCCGGCGCCAAGGTGGGGCGTGTGCTCTGCCTGGTGGATCGGGGCGAGGGTGCCGCCGATGCATTCGCCCGGCGCGGCCTCGAACTCGAAGCCCTGTTCACCCGCGACGACCTTCCGGTCTGAGAGGCTCGGTATGCACGCAAATCTGGGAACCATCCTGCTCGGGAGCGCCGACCGACGCCCTCGGCACACCGCGCTGCTCCTGGACGAGCGGGAGCTTTCCTTTGCCGAACTGGACCGGGCGGCCCGCGGCGTGGCGGCTTCGCTGCGCGGGCGCGGCCTGGAGCCGGGCGACCGGGTCGCACTCCTGGTTCCGAACGTTCCGGAGTTCACGATTGTCTACTTTGGAATCCTCTACGCGGGTTGCACCGTGGTGCCCCTCAACGTGCTTCTGTCGGCGCCCGAGGTGGCCTACCACCTGGAGGACTCGGGAGCGAAGCTTCTGTTTGCCCATCCGCTATTCGAGAAGCCCGCGACCGAGGGCGGGGCGGCGGCGGCGGTACCGGTCCTGGCGGCATCGCCGGACGGGGTAGCCGCCTTGGCGGATGCGGAGCCGCTTGCGGCGCTCCACCCGACCCTGGCCACCGACACGGCGGTCATCCTCTACACGTCGGGAACCACTGGCAAACCGAAGGGCGCTGAGCTGACCCATGCGAACCTGCTGCTCAACTGCGCCGTGGTGGTTCCGAAGCTGATTCCCGTGGGAGCCGACGACGTCGCGCTGGCCAGCCTTCCCCTCTTTCACTCCTTTGGGCAGACCTGCATCCAGAATGCGTTCATCGCGGCTGGTGGGACATTCACTCTGTTGCCGCGCTTCGGTCCGCAGGAGGCGGCCGATGTAATGGCCCGAGACGGCGTCACGGTCTTCGCCGGCGTGCCCACCATGTACTTCGCGCTGCTTCACCACGAAGACCTCGATCCGTCGCGTCTCGGTCTGCGTTTCTGCATGGCGGGCGGCGCCCCGCTTCCCGTCGAAGTGATGAAGGCCTTCGAGTCCAGGTTCGGCGTAGAGATCCTCGAGGGCTACGGCCTCTCCGAGACCTCTCCGGTCGCGAGCTTCAATATGTTCGACAAGCCGCGCAAGGCCGGATCGATCGGCTACCCGGTGTGGGGCGTCGAAATGTGCATTCTCGACGCAGATGATGCACTCGTTCCGGATGGCGAGCGCGGCGAGATCTGCATTCGCGGGCACAACGTCATGAAGGGCTACCTCGGGCGCCCCGAGGCCACGTCCGAGGCGCTGCGCGGCGGCTGGTTTCACAGCGGGGATATCGGTATACGGGACGCGGACGGCAGCTATCGCATCGTCGACCGGAAGAAGGACATGATCCTGCGCGGCGGCTTCAACGTGTACCCGCGCGAGGTCGAAGAGGTGCTGTACGAGCACCCGGATATCGTCGAGGCGGCAGTGATCGGTGTCGAGCACGAGAGCCACGGCGAGGAGGTGAAAGCCGTCGTCGTCACGCGGCCCGATTCAGGCCTTACCGGCGACGAACTCATCGCCTGGACGAAGCACCGCCTCGCCGCCTACAAGTACCCACGCATCGTCGAGTTCAGCGACGCGCTTCCAAAGGGCCCCACCGGCAAGATCCTGAAGCGCGAGCTCAAGTAGTTTCACCTCCGAGCTCTTTCTCGAGCCGGGCACGGCGCTGCTGGAGTTCCTCGAGTTTTCCGGGCCGGGCGGAGACGAAAATTGCCTCGGCCTCCGCGCAAAGCGTGCCTCCAGCGTGAAGCGTGCTGTTGCAGAAGGTCTTGCGGCCCTCGCGGCGGTCGAATTGCGCGTGGAAACGAAGCTCGGTATGGAGCGGAGTGGGACTGCGGTAGCGAACCGTGAGCGTCCCGGTGAAGCCCGGATTGTTGCCGAGTGACTGTACGAATCCCAGCACTTCGTCGAAGGACGCGGCGATGAAGCCGCCGTGGACCGACCCCGGCGGTCCCTCGTAGGCGGAGCCAAAGGTGCCCCGCGCCTCGGCCTCGGTGTCCCCGGTCTTGGCGATCGAGAGCGGTGGTGCCAGCGGGTTGGCCAGGCCGATGACGGGGCTCTGGTCGAAGAACGCGCCAACGTCGCCGGCGTTGGCCGACTCGGGGTGGCCGAGAACGCGCCGGAGCCGCGGGTGTTGCCTCAGCCGCTCGGCGTAGCGCTCAAGCCCCTCTGCGGCCATGCGCAGCTCTTCCTCGGGCGCATTGCTCGGCACCAGCCGCTCGATTACGAGCCGCATGGCACTGGCGAGGCGGCGCTTCTGCTGCCACATCGGGTTCTGCTCCGCACTGTTCGCGTCCCAGTGCTTCTGCAAGCGGTCCTGGAAGGGGTCCGAGTCGGACAAATGGCTCTCCTGAACACGGGTATTCCACGAGATTAAGCGCTGTGACCGTATGTGTCATCCGGCTGCAGTTTCCTGCAGATCGAAACAGGAGAGAAAGATGTTCGAGACTCTTCACGTACAGAATCGAACGCTCAGGTGTTGTCTGGTCTGTGGGTCGAGGGAAGTCCGCACCGACGAGGTCGTCGACCGGGGCCTCGTTTTGCTGAACGAGTGTCCGCGTTGCGAATACCGCTGGACCGCACAAATGCCCGACTTGTCGGTGGCGTCGCTTCCGCCGCGCTCGGATGAGGTGCCGGCCGCGGCCTGAGCCGGGGCGTGATACCGTCGGGAAGTGAGGCTCGTCCTTTACACGGGCAAGGGCGGCGTCGGCAAGACGACGACGGCTGCCGCTACGGCCGTGTGTGCAGCGCGGCGCGGGCGGCGCACGCTGGTGGCCTCGGCCGACGCCGCGCACAGTCTGGGCGACGTGTTCGAGCGGCGGCTCGGCCCCGCCCCCGTGACGCTCGCGTCGGGCCTCGATGCCGTCGAGATCGACGCACGCGTAGAGGTGCGTCGGTACTGGGGCCGGATCGAGAGCTTCCTGGTCGAGTTCTTCCGCCACCAGGGAATCGAGCCTGTGGTTGCCGAGGAACTTGCGCTGCTTCCCGGCGCCGAGGAGGTGACGGCTCTGCTCGCCGTGGAGGAGTTTGCGGTTTCGGGGGGATACGACTTGATCGTGCTCGATTGCGCACCAACGGACGCGACGCTGCGGCTCGTGACGTTGCCCGATGTCGCGCAGAAGTCACTTCGCGTCCTGCTCCCGCTGGTCCGAATGCTCGCTGGAGTGACGGCGCCCATAGCGCGGCGGTTGGTCGAGGTACCGCTGCCCGACGCGCGTGTCTTTGGCGACGTCGACGAACTCGTCAACCGGCAACTGCGTCCTCTGGCCGAGCGGCTGACGGACCGCCAGACGAGTGTGCGGCTCGTCGTGACTCCCGAGCGCATGGTGATCGACGAGTCCCGGCGTGCCTGGACCGAGCTCGCGTTATTCGACGTGGGCTGCGACGCGATCGTGTTGAACCGGGTGCTTCCGCCCGAGGCCGGTCGGGAGGACTTCTTCCGGGATTGGATGCGTGTCCAAGAGGACCGGCGACGCGAGGTGGAGGCCCTCTTTGCACCGCACCCGGTACTTTGCGCGCCGATGCGCAGCGACGAGGTGACGGGTCTCGAACGTCTCGCGACGCACGGTGAGGCCCTCTTCGCCGGTGTCGAACCGGAAGCCGTCCTCTCCACGGCGCCGCGCGTCGTCTTCCGGCGCGACGGCGACGCCTACTTGGCTGTCGTGCCGCTTCCGGGTGCAGACCCGGCGCAGCTCGAGGTGGCGAAGGTCGAGGACGAGCTCACCATCACGACCGGTCTTCGGCGCCGTTCGCTCAAGCTGCCGCGCCGCATGGCATCGCTCGTCCTCGAGGCCGCGCGTCTGGACGGCACCAGCCTGAAGGTGCGGCTGCGCCGTGCCGGCACGACCTGATGCGCGTCCTGCTCCACACCGGGAAGGGAGGCGTGGGCAAGACGAGCCTGGCCCTGGCTAGCGCCCTGGGTGCTGCGGCCCACGGCCACCGGGTCTTCGTGCTCTCCACCGACTCCGCACACAGCCTGGGCGACGCCCTCGGCCGTCCGGTGGGGCCGCAGCCCGTCGAGATTGCACCGGGTGTGCTGGCCCAAGAGGTTGCTGCACTCGCAGAACTCGACCGCGCATGGTCCGAGATCCAGGAATTTTTCGCCCAGTTGTTGCGCGGTGCCGAGGACGAGCTGGCCTTCGAAGAGCTTCTCGTCTTTCCGGGCCTGGAGGAGCTGGTTGCACTGCGCGCCGTCCGCGACGTGGAACGGCGCGGCGACTGCGATGTTTGTGTCGTCGACTGCGCGCCGACAGGATCGACTCTGCGCTTGTTGCGCCTGCCCGACGTGCTCCGCATCTTCATGGGGTCCGTCTTTGCGACCAAGCGCCGGGCTTCGAAGTTGCTGAAGCCGGTCGCTGACCGGGTGGGGCTCGGCCGATTCGTGGCGCCCGACGACGTCTTCGAGGCGTTCGAGCGCCTCTACGGCGACGTGGAGGACGTGCGCCAGATCCTGCTCGACGAGGATCGCACCAGCGCTCGACTCGTCGTGAATCCAGCCCGCGTGGTGGTCGAGGAGACGCGCCGCTCGTTTGCCTACCTATCTCTCTACGGGGTTGCGACCGACGCGGTGCTCGTCAACCGCGTGCTTCCCGCCGAGGCCGCCCGGGGTTACTTCGCGACCTGGGCTGCACGCGAACGCCGCGAGCTGGACGAGATTGCCGAGTCCTTCCCCGTGCCGCGCTTTCAGGCCCCGCTGTTGGCGCGGGAGCCGATCGGCATCGAGGCACTGAGCGCGCTGGCGCGCGCGCTCTATGCGGAAGAAGACCCGGCGCGGCGTTTTGCCGACACGCGTCCCATCCGCCTGGTGAAGCGCGACGGCCGCACACTGCTCGAGATCGAGCTTCGGCACACGAGTGTCACCGACGTTGATGTCTCCACCCGCGGCGACGAGCTGATGGTCCGGGTCGGCGGGGCGCAACGATGTATCGCGCTACCCGGGTCTGTGACCGGTCGTGCCGTCGAGAGTGTGCAGATCGATGCGGGCGTGCTCGCGATTGGCTTTGCATCCTGAACCGGGTCTTTTGCCCCACATCCGGTTCAGTGCTGATTTTCATACCCTGCATTGTGTTGAAGCGGGCCGAGAAGTTGCCCGACGAAGTTGCCGATGCCGAACCGAATCGCGACACACGCGATATTCGCTCTGCTTGCTGCGCTGCTACTTGCCACGCCGGGTCGGGCCGCCGACGTCGTCGCGGTGCGGGTGGGTGACCATCCCACGTATACACGCGTCGTCTTCCAACTCGACGCGCCGGCGGGTTACGGCATCGAGCGTCGCACGGCCGAAGACGGCACCTCCGAGATCCTGGTCCGCATGGATGCCGGCTCGACGCCGCGCAGCCTCGATCGCCGGACGGTGATGGTCGAGCGCATCTCGGTCGAGGNGGGGCAGGACCGGTCGACTGCACGCATTCGGCTGAGGAAGAGCCCGTCGCGGGTGCGGGAGCTGATTCTCACGAACCCCCCGCGGCTCACATTCGACCTGGTTTTCCCAGAGCCCATGCTGGCGGCGGCCAAGCGCCGCACCGCCGAGAAGGCGGCGCTGGCCCAGGCGCCTGGAGCAGAGCCGGATCCGAAGGCTGCACCGCCGTCTTCGGCGGGCAAGCCGACGCTGAAGGCNGATGTATTGCCNGGGGCGAAGCCGACGNNNAAGGCGGNTGTGCCGCCCGGGGCGAAGCCGGAGGTATTGCCTGGGGCGAAGCCGACGGCAAAGGCGGTTGTGCCGCCNGGGGNGAAGCCGGAGGTATTGCCTGGGGTGAAGCCGACGGCAGAGGCGGTTGTGCCGCCCGGGGCGAAGCCGAGGGCAAAGGCGGATGTATTGCCCGGGGTGAAGCCGACGGCTTCGGCGGATGTCGACTGGGTGTTCTACGGCTCGTTCTTGGCAGGCGGAATCTTGCTGGCGATCTTCGTGGCCACCTGGCTGCGCAGACGCTCGCTGCCCAGCGACGTCGAGGTGACGGCGGTGGCCAATTCAGTCGCTGCCGACGATCGCCGCGAAATCGCGGCGACTGACGGAGACAGCGAGGCGTCCGAGGCCACTCCCGAGATGCCACGCGCCGGATTCGCGGGCGTCGAGGTCGACGTTGCGCGTCGACTCCTGGAGTTCGAGCGCCGCGTCGAGCAGGTAGAGGCGCGCCTCGACACATCGTCGGACGCGCGCGAGCGCCTCGAGCGTCAGGTGGCGGCCCAGGGGGAAGAGCTGCGCGTCCAGCGCTCTGCGATCGCGCGAACCCAGCGAGCGCTGCGCAGCCTGAGCCGCGGTGATGCGGAGGAGGCCACGGAGCCGGCCCGGCGCGACGGCGACAGCTAGGCGCTCAGAAGTTCGATTGCACCCAACGCACCGGCGTACTCGCCATTTTCCAGGAAGATCACCTCGCACCCCATCCCGTACTCTGTGAGGATCGAGCGCATCGGTGCGTTCCCGCGCAGCGTCGTCCCGCCGTAGAGGATTCGCTTGGCATCGGACGCAGCAGCCAGGGTGCGGGCGACGATGCCAACGGTCTCCGCCACCATTCCCACCAAGGCGTGGGCGATGTCGTGTGGTGCCGGCGGTGCTCCCTCGGCAGCAAGCTTCGCGAGGGAGGAAGCCGTGACATGGCCTGGCAGCGGCAGCGCGCCCTCCGGGTCCAGATCCGATACGCGCAGGTCGACCTTGCTGCGGTCACCCTGTGCTGCCAGCGCCATGAGCTCGGCGTGCCCTTCGCAGCTGAGCAGCGCCTTTGCGAGGCCCTGCAGCGTGCCTCCTCCGAGCGTCGTGCCACCCAGGCGCGCACCGCCCTCTGGCCCGACCAGGAGCATCGAGGTGCCCGTGCCGAGCGAGACGACCAGGTCTCGCCCGGATGCCGGAAGCCCCTGATGGGCCAACAGCGCCGCTGCGCCGGCGACCCACGCATGAAACTCCACGAGCGTAGTGGCGTCGAATTCCAACAGCTGGGCGAACTGCCGAGCCCCGGCGCCCGTGACCGCCACGTGGTCGGGTGCGAAGCGCTCAACCTCACGTACCGCTCGTTCGATATCTCGAGAGGAGAAGCAACGAAAGCTGAGGCCCTGCGGGTCGCGCAGCACGAGCTTTGCGAGGCTTGCGCCGATATCGATCCCGACACAACGATAGGCACTCGGAATCAATGGGTTAGACTTCCGCTGGGTATAGTCTGGTGAGCATGTATACCGCGTTCTACGGGTTGAAGGAGAAACCGTTCTCTCTCAGTCCGGATCCCCGCTACCTGTTTCTCGCGAGTTCTCACCGCGAGGCGCTGGCTCACCTGCTCTACGGCATCGAGCAGGGCGAGGGTTTCATCGCGGTGACGGGCGAGGTCGGAACGGGGAAGACCACGCTCTGCCGTACCCTTCTCGAGCGTCTCGGTCCCGACACGGACGTCGCCTTTATCTTCAACCCTACGCTAACGGGTGAGGAATTGCTGCGGGCGATTGCGGTCGAATTGGGACTGCTCGCCAACGGTCTGACCCGCGCGCAGCTCTCGAGTGCGCTCACCGAGTTTCTGCTGAACCAGAAGCACCTCGACCGCCGCGTTCTACTGATCGTGGACGAGGCGCAGAACCTCGAGTCCCAGACCCTCGAGGAGATTCGATTGCTCTCGAACCTCGAGACGTCGACCTCGAAGCTGATCCAGATCCTGCTCTTCGGCCAGCCGGAACTCGACGCGAAGCTCGAGAGTCGGGAGCTGCGCCAGTTGCGTCAGCGCATCAGCGTTCGCTGGAGTCTCGACACCCTCTCGGCGGGCGAGACGCGGGACTACGTGCGGCATCGGCTGCGGGTAGCGGCAAACGACCATCGCGATCTGTTCAGCGAACGGGCGCTGCGCGAAGTTCACCGGCGCTCGCACGGCGTGCCGCGGCTGGTGAATCTTCTCTGCGACCGCGCGCTCCTGGCAGGCTACGCTGCGGGTGCACGGGAGATCGGCACCGAACTCGTGAGCGGGGCGGCGCGCGAGATCCTCGGCGCGAGGCGGCGACGCCTGTTGCGCCGGTGGCGCTGGCGCCGCGGACCGTCCAGTGAAGCGCTGCGCGGCGGCGCGCGATGAGTACCATTCTCAAGGCGCTGCGTCGTCTGGAAGAAGAGCGGGGCGCGGATGGCGAGAGGCCGCTGCGCGAGGCGGTGACCTCGTCGCCGGGGCGTGCCCACAGCTCGAGGGGGCTCTTCGGCTGGGGGCTGGGCGCCGCGCTGGTGGTTGCCTTCAGTGCGGCCGCACTGGTCTTCTGGAGCGTTCGAGGCGAGGTTTCGAGCCAGCAGGCGACGGTGCCAGAGGCGGGTATCCCGGCTCCTGCTGCAGAGGCGGGCGTTCCGGTTCAAGAGCGAGGTATCCCGGCTGCTGTCGCGGAGGCGGGTGTCCCGCCTGCGGCACTGACTCGACGCGCTGCACCCCGCGGGACGGACCGGCGGCCCAAGCCGGTCGAGACGGCCACGGGGGGCGAACTTCCGGCCGCCGCCTACGCCTCACCGGTCGAGCGGGTGGACCGGCCGCTGGCGGAGCCGCGTATTGCCGAGAGCGCCGAACAACCGCCCGAGACCGAAGGCGTGACGGCTGCTGTCGGGAACGCCCGGCGCGCTGCCGTGAACGAGCTTTCCGGCAGTCACAAGTTCCCGTCGGCGATCCCCGGCACCGCCGCGGTCACAGCGCTGCCGGCCTCTCGTTCCGGTGCCGTTGCGAGTTCGGAGCCCGATCCCTGGGAGCAGACCGCTGCAGCGTCGGCGAGGCCGCCTGTCCCTGGCCCGGCTCTGGAGGTTGTCCCCGCCGCCGATTCGGCGCTGCCCACCCCCAAGGTGGCGAAGTCGGTGGCAGCGCCGGTCGCGCAGGCGAAGCCGGCTCCAGTCGTGAAGGCGGTGGAGGCGCAGCCTTCGGCAGCGCCGTTGGCGCAGGCGGCTCCAGTCGTGAAGGCGGTGGAGGCGCAGCCTTCGGCAGCGCCGGTCGCGAAGCCGAAGCTGGCGCCAGTCGCGAAAGCTGCGAAGCCGAAGCCGGTGGGAAAGGCTCAGCTGGAGGGTGTCCGGGTGGCGCAGACCACGTGGCATCCCAGCGCGGCGCGGAGGACCGCCGTCGTCACGCTCGCTTCCGGCGATGAGCGAGAGGTGCACGAAGGCGACGAGGTTGGTGGCCTCGTGATCTCGAAGATCGAGCCCTCGGGTGTCGTCTTTCGGGACGGCAGCGCCGAGGTTCGCCGACGCATCGGCGAACAGTAGTTCCCTTCTCTTTCGGGCAATAATTACAGTAGGCTGTATGAATACAGGGCGTCTCCCTGCCCATCGAGCGCGCGCCGGGCTCCGGTCCGATTCCGAAAGAGCGCTACGCGAGCACCGAGTTCACTGAGCGCGAGTGGGACAAGACGTGGACATGCGTGTGGCTCATGGCGGGCCGCGAGTCGGACGCCCCGGAGCCGGGTGACGACTTCACATTCGAGACCGGGCCGGAGTCGATCCCGGTGATCCGCCAGGCCGACGGCAGCTGGGCCGCCCGACCCACATCAGCGAAGCGAGATCGAGCCGTTCGAAGTGCGCAGGCGGATGGGTGCGCCGCCGTTGCCCAGCCGTCCCCGAAGCCGTCCGTTGCGTTCCCGGGAGGCCTTGCATAGGGGGCGGTCGTTGCGGATCACGCCGTTGTCGACGCGGATATCGACCTCGGCGTCGACCTCGTCGGGGAGTTCGAGCACGATCCGGCCATTGCTCGTCGCGAGTTGTACCCCACGGCGGCCGAGCTCTTCCACCGACGCGCGGATCAGTCCGTTCGAGGTGGTGGCGTTGACCGATCCGCAGTGGTCGTTGAGCTCGATCTTTCCGTTGCTCGAACGCGCCACCAGCTTGCCGCGTGTGTTGCAACAGCAGACCTTGGCGTTCGAAGTGGTGACGTTCACGTCGCCGACCACGTCAGATAGCTCCACCGAGCCGTTGCTCGAACGCGCCTTCACCGCGCCGCACAGACCCGTCACAGTCACCCGGCCGTTCGCGGCGGCGATCTCGACGCTGGTGCCGCGGGGGACGCGCAGCTCGAGGTTCACGTGCCCGCGCCGGTTCCACTTGGAGGGAACGGCGACCTCGAGTTCGAGCACCTCGTCGGCAGTGCGTTCCTCGAGCAGTCGGGAGGCTTCTAGGAGAGAGGCCGCACCACTCTCGGATTCGGCGCGTGCCACCTTCTGCGCCTGGATCTGCACGTCGGTGCGATCTTCACCGATTACGCAGGTGCGTCCGTTCGCGTTGTGCACCCGGATCAATCCCGAGGACGGCGCGGCGAGGCACCGGGTCTCCTCGCTCTCCGCCCGTTCGCTCCAGGGCATACCCTCGAGCAGGTTGCGCAGGAAGCTGCCGAAGCCGTGGCGGTCCGGGGCCTCTCGGCCGTTCTCGCCTTGCCGCTCGCTCACGCGCCCGCCTCTGTTGCGGCGACGTGGTGGAGCAGCCGCCCGAGGACCGCGCCAGCCGGGCCGCGCAGGGAGTGCGTGCTGCTGGCGGTGAGTTCGGTCTCCTCGGGATTCACCTCGATGAGCTGGCCGCCACGGCGCACAACCTCCAAGGGGAACTCGGCGGCCGGATAGACCATCGCGGAGGTTCCCGCCACGAGCATGCAGTCGCAGATCTCGACTGCCGCAAAACAGCCGCGCAGCACATCCGGCGGGATCGGCTCACCGAAGTGAACGGTGTCGTCTTTCACGACACCACTGCAGGCGGGACAGTGGGGTGGAAGCGCCGCCGGGTCGACGGCAAGCTCGTCCGTCGCGAAGCGGGCGTTGCACTCGGTGCAGCGCAGCAGCGTGTGGTTGCCGTGGATCTCGAGCAGGTTGCGGGTGCCGGCTTGGCGATGGAGGTCATCGACGTTCTGGGTGATGACTGCGGCGCAGGCTCCGCGCCGCTCGAGTTCTGCGAGCGCGCGGTGTGCAGAATTGGGCTTTGCTGCCGCGAGGGTCTCGCCGAGAGCCTTCGCCCAAGGCGCGGAGGGGTCGAGCCGTTCCTCCCAGGCGCGCTTCGGATCGCGGAGAAAGCGCTGGTAGCCGTCCATGGGCGGCTCCCCATACCGGGTCCACAGCCCTCCCGGCCCGCGGAACGGCGGGATCCCGCTCTCGACCGAGAGTCCGGCACCGGTGAGCGCAACCACGTGCTCAGCCCTGCGAACCCGGTCCGCGGCGCGAGCGATCTCGGCGTCGAGCGCGTCGTCGAGCGTGAAGTCGGCTCGAGAGGCACCCACGTCAGTGGATCGTCCGATCGTTGCGTCGCTGGCGCCGTTTCATGTCCTCGGTCTGGACGGTTCGGAGATTCCGCCGCATGCGGTAGCGCTGCCACCGGTACCGGAGATGTTTCACGGAGAAGAGAGGTCCCGCCTTGCCGCTGAACCGCAGGTAGATCCAGCCGACCAGTACCCCGCCGAGGTGGCCGACGTGGCTGACGTTGCTTCCGCTCATGAACAGCGTCATGCCGAAAACGATCGGGATCAGCCAGATCGCCCGGAAAGCGACGGGCGGGAAGATCAGCATGATGGTGCGGTCGGGCCAAGTGAGCGAATAGGCGAGCATGACGCCGTAGATGGCACCGGAGGCGCCGAGCGTCGAGACCCCGAGTGCCAGCGGGCTCGCCATGTCCAATTCGACAGCCACGTAGGGCCACAGCGAGATGAGGAAGCCCGCTCCGACGCCGCAGACCAGGTAGAAGCGCAGGAAGCGTCGGGCACCCCAGGCCATGGCGACCTGGGAGCCAAACATCCAGAGCACGAAGCCGTTGAGGAGCACGTGCCCGAAGCTCCCGTGCAGCCACATATAGGTGAACGGCTGCCAGAAATAGCCGGCCTGCCAGACGGAGACCGACTGGACAGAGAAGTCGCGGGTCACGCCGGGTCCGAAGATCACGTATTGCGCCACGAAAATCACGCCGATGGCGATCAGCAGGTTCTTGACTACGGGCGGTGTGATGGGCGGTCCGATGCTGAATCTGGGAGTCTGTCCGCCACGTCCGTACACCGTAGACACTCTCCTGCGTGGGTCGCCGGGTGTTGCACTCCCGGCGCAATTGGAATTCATACCGTTGGGTAGCTGTCGTCCAAAGGGACTTCAGTACGACGCTCTGCCGTCGACGCCGACGGGAAGGGTGCGCATAGGTCCCGCAGCACCCGATAGGGTAGGAAATGCCAAGTGCCAGCGTCAAACAGATTATTTGGCGGGCGCCAGGGCCTCCAGGAGGCGCCGGGTGGGCTCGGCGGCCAGCCCCGAGGCGTCGATCACCGGAAGCGTGAGTCCCAATGTGCGCGCCATGTCGTGTAGCTGCTCGCGGCAACTGGATGGGTCTCCTGAAACGAGGCCTGGGGCGATCTCGGAGTCGGGCACGTCGGCAAACCAGGGGTTGAGGCACCGGTACTCAGCGAGGGCATGGGCAGCGCTCGCCCCCGGTCTCGCGAAGAGCAGCATGGAGCGGCCGAGTTCGGCTGGGTCGCGCCCACGCCGCACGCACGCGGCGGCGAGCTGGTCCGCTGCCGCCGCGACGCGGGCCGGGACGGGCGGCAGGCTCACTTCCCAGACACCGGCGTGCCGAGCCACGAGGTCGAGCATGCGGGGCCTTCCCGCTGCGACCGCGATCTCGAGCGCCGCCCCCGGGGCCGGGCGCACCCGCGCGCGATCGAGCTGCACGTGGCTGCCCCGGCGCGTCACGGTGTCCCCCGCCCAGAGTGCGCGAAGCGCTTCGAGGCTCTCGCCGAGCCATGCGACGCGCTCGCCGACCGGGGGCATCGGCAGACCGAAGCGCGTGTCGATTTCCCAGTCCCCGATCGTCACCACGACGCGCAGCCGCCCCGGCGCGATGCGCTCGGCCGTGGCGGCGGCCTGGGCCAGGCGCGCGGCGTTCCAGTGGTGGACGAGGCGAACCGAGCCGATCGAAATATGCTCTGTGGCGGTGAGGAGCGCCGTCGTGACGGTCCAGCCGTCCAGGCAATCCGCGTCCGGCCTAGCGGCGAGCATCGTCACGTCGCCGTCGACGAAAGCAGCGGCGAAGCCCAGGGCCTCGGCCCGGCGCACGAGATCCAGCAGCTCTTCCCACGGGTGCACGTGCCACCCGAAGTAGACTGCCGGTCTCACCCGAGTCGTCCAAGCACGCGCGCCGCGTGGAGCAGGGCCAGGGCGCTCTTGGCGTCGCGCAGCTCGCCGCTCCAGACGAGATCGAGTGCCTCGTCGAACGGGACGCGAAGCGGCTCGATGGCTTCGTCGGCCCCGGGACGGGCCGGGACCTCGGTGAGGTCGAAGGCGGCGAAGAGGTGGATCTTCTCGTCTGTGAAGCCCGGAGTGGTCCAGATCCAGCCGAGCGCCTCGAGGCGTCCGGCGCGCTGCCCGGCCTCCTCCTCGAGCTCCCGGACGGCGCAGCTCGCCGGCGACTCGCCCGGGTCGAGCTTTCCTGCCGGCACCTCCAGGATGGTTCCGTCTGTCGCGTGGCGGTACTGCCGGATCAGGATCACCTCGTCGAGCGACGCGAAGGGGACCACGGCCGCCGCCCCCGGATGGCGCACGATATCCAGGTCGATCCCGCGACCATCGGGGAGTCGCGCCCGCTCGCGGTTGACGTGCAGGCGGAAGCCGCCTTCTCTCTGCCCGGATTCCGACACGGGTTCAGCTTAGCTGGGCCGAAAGAGGCGCGCGTGGCCGAGTCAGCGACGGATCGCACGGTGACGATTGCTCCCGACTGCGACTCGCCGGTGCTCGAAGGCCTGCTGCTCGCGTCGGGTGCGGAAGCGATCGGTGCGGTGGTGGCCGCTCCCCACCCCCAGATGGGCGGCAGCATGGACCACCCGGTGGTGGCGGAGCTGGCCCACGTGTGCGCCGAGGCGGGTGTCGCATCGCTTCGTTTCAACTGGCGCGGTGCGGGCGGCAGCGCCGGCGCGCTCAGTGGAAACCTCGAGCACGGCGACGCGGATTTCGCGGCTGCCGTGAGTTTCGTCGAGGAGAGCGTCGAGGGGCCGCTGGTGGGGGCGGGCTATTCCTACGGTGCAGCGATTGCCGTGCGCGCGGCGGCGCGGCACGCCCGGCTTCACCGCTTGCTGCTCGTCTCGCCGCCGGCGCAGATGCTCGACCGCTCCGCGCTCGAACAATTTGCAGGTGCGGTTCTCATCGTCACTGCCGAGCGCGACGCGTACGCTCCGCCCGCTGAACTCGAGGCGCTCGCCGGTGCACTTGCGCGCGGCACGTTTCACCTTGTGCCCGACGCGGACCACTTCTACCAACAGGGACTGGACGAGATCGCTCGGGCCGCCGGGCAGTGGCTCTAGAAGTCGTCCAGCCGCAGCAGGCGCCGCCCCTCGTTCCGGTTCTGCGCCTTGCTCGAGGTTTCGGTCGGGACCGTGTCTGCGAGGAAGGACTGGAACACGGAGTCGTCGCTCGATTCGTCCGCCAGTAGCCCCGTCTTGCGATCGATGCGGGCGAAGACGATGGGCTCCGGCACCGGGAAGTCACGCACGCGGCGTTTGGCCAGGGCGGCCTTCATGAATGCCAGCCAGATCGGAGCGGCGGCGCGTGAGCCGGTTTCTCCCCAGCCCAGGAAACGGCTCTCGTCGTGGCCCACCCAGACGCCGGTTGCGATGCCGGGGGAGAAGCCGAGGAACCAGGCATCTGCCTGGTCGTTAGTCGTTCCCGTCTTCCCTGCGACAGGCCGGCCGAGTGCGCGCAGCCGCCAGCCCGTTCCGTCTGGATCCGAGACGACGGCGCGCAGCAGGTCGGCGACGAGGTACGCATTCTCCGGTGAGATCACCGCGCCCTCCGCGAGCTCCATTTTCTGGCTCTCGGCCGCTGTGTCTTCCGAGGCCGGCTTGGCGACGTCCTCGTTGTTGCTGGGCGTGCGGCCGAGGGGCAGGTTTTCGACCAGGATCTTTCCATCGCTGTCCGTTACCCGGCGGATGTAGACCGGAGTCACGCGTTGGCCTGCTGCCGGGAAAGTTGCGTAGGCGCGTGTGAGTTCGAGCAGCGAGAGGTCGCTCGAGCCGAGCGCCAGCGAGAGGTCGCGGTTCAGCGGTGACTCGATGCCGAGCTGGCGCGCATAGGAGATCACGTAGTCGACACCGACGTCCCGGAACAGGTGAACGGTTGCGTTGTTGACGGACCGCGCGAGGGCATCGCGCAGGGTAATCGGTCCGTAGAACGCGCGGCCGTAGTTGCGCGGGCGCCATACGAAGCCCGATTCCTCATCGGTGTACACGATGGGCCGATCAAAGACGATCGTGGCTGGCGTGTAGCCCTGCTCGATAGCAGCCCCGTAGATGAGGGGCTTGAAAGCAGATCCGGGCTGCCGTTTGGCCTGGGTCACGCGGTTGAACTGGCTTCGCTCGAAGTCATATCCGCCAACCAGCGCGATGATTTCCTGCGCGTGGACGTCGATCGAGACCAGTGCGCCTTCCACTCGTGGGGCCTGGAAGAGCGTGACGCGCAGGCCACCTTCGGGATCCCCCGCTTTCTGGGAGAGCTCGCGGGGCTGGAAGCGCGCCACATCGCCCACTTCGAAGACGTGTTCGATTTTGCGCACGCGATAGGGTGCCTTCTTGGGGTTGGGCGTGCGCCCCCAGGAGACGTCCGAGAGCCGTACGAAGCCCTCGAGACCGGGCCCGAACGCGACGCGCGCGAGCTTCTGTTCTGGCTCGACGCTGGTGATCACGCCCTCGAAGGGTCCGTTCCCGATGAGCGCAAGCTCGGGTCCGGCGAATTCGCCGGCACTTCCCGCGCTGTCGGCCAGGCCATTTATTGCGGCCAGGCGTTCGATCTCGGTGGGAATCTCCGCCTCGGCGACTCGACGCAGCGGTCCGTGGTAGCCCTGGCGCTTTGAGAGACTTTGCAGTCCTCCCCGCACTGCGGCCACGGCCGCGCGTTGGAGATCGATGTCGAGCGTCGTTTCGATCACGAGCCCGCCCTTGAGTACCTTGTCTCCTCCGAGCATCTCGAAGAGCTGGCGTCGAACCTCTTCGGTGAAGTAGGCGGCGGCGGTGAAGTCCTTCTGGGCGGTGGGTTCCCGCAGCACCGGTGCGTCAGCTACGGCGGCTGCGAAAGTCGGCTTGTCGAGGAATCCCTCGGCGAGCATCCGCTCGAGCACGTACAGGCGCCGTTTTTCGGCCTGCTCCGGATTCGAGTAGGGGGAATAGCGCGAGGGTGCCTTCGGCAGGCCTGCGAGCTGCGCAGCCTCGGAGACACTGAGTTCGGTCACGTCTTTGTCGAAGTAGGTGCGCGCTGCTTCGCCGATCCCGTAGGCACCGTGTCCGAAATAGATCTGGTTCAGGTAGAGGTAGAGGATTTCTTGCTTCGAGAAGCGCTGCTCGATGTCCCGGGCGAGAATCATCTCGCGGAGCTTGCGGCGGATGTTGCGCTCGGGCGTCAGCAGCAGGCCTTTGACCATCTGCTGGGTAATCGTGCTTCCGCCCTGACGGATCTCGCCCCCGGCGAGCAGGTTTACCCACGCCGCTCGCAGGATCGAGACGAAATCGATCCCCGAGTGCTCGAAAAAAGTGCTGTCCTCCCCGGCGACGAAGGCGCGCACGGCGTGGTCCGGAATTTCGTCATAGGGGGTGATCTGACGTCGCTCCACGAAGAACTCGCCGATGGGAGCACCGTTGCGGTCGACCACTCGGCTCGTCAGGGGCGGGCGGTAGTCGTCGAGGCGGTGCAACTCGGGCAGATCTCGCAGGAAGGCGAGATAGAAGCCGAGGGCTGCAGCGAGTCCGACCCCCACGACGATCCCGGAGGCCGCGAGCAGGAGGCGCACTGGGCGCAGACGGGTTAGGGTCATGAAACCCCCGGGGGCAGTGCGACCGTAGCCGACGGCCAGCCCCCTGCGCTACCGCTTCAATATCGTCCAGACGAAGGGTCGGCCGGGATGTCTTCTGCGCAGCGCTCGCTGGTCTTCGTGATGGATCCCCCCGGATCGATCGATGTCGCGGCAGACACGACCTTCGTGCTGATGCTCGAGGCGGCGCGGCGTGGTCACGCGATCTTCTATGCAGATCCTGTCGACCTCGGCGTTCAGGGCGGCCGCGCCGTCGCGCAAGTCCAGCCGGTCCGCGTGCGCCGCGAAGCTGCGCCGCACTTCGAGTTCGACGAGCCTCGTCTTCTGACGCTCGATGAGGATGCCGATGTGGTGTTCCAGCGCACCGATCCCCCGGTGGATGCCGCCTACGTCACAGCCACTCAGATCCTGGGGTTGTGCCGGACAGCCCTGGTCCTGAATCGCCCGTCTGGGATCCTGGCGGCGAACGAGAAGCTCTATGCCTGCCGCTTTCCCGAACTGATGCCCGACACGCTGGTCAGCCACGAGGTCCCTCGGCTGCTGGCCTTCATGGAGGAACTCGGTGGTGAGATGATCGTGAAGCCCCTCGACGGACGGGGCGGGGAGGGCATCTTCCACGCGCGCCAGGACGATCGCAATCTCTTCTCGATCCTCGAGCAGTCGACGGCCTTCGGGACGCGCCGCGTCATGGTCCAACGTTACCTGCCCGACGTGCGCCGGGGAGACAAGCGCATCTTGCTGCTCGACGGGGAGCCCATTGGTGCCCTGCTGCGGGTGCCCGACGACCGGGAGACCCGCTCGAACCTCCATGTCGGTGGGAAGCCGGCTCGCGCCAGCCTCGACGAGCGCGACCGTCGGATCGTCGAGGCTCTGGCGCCCAGTCTGCGCCGGGATGGGCTTTTCTTCGTCGGGATCGACGTGATCGGCGGTTTTCTGACGGAGGTCAACGTGACTTCTCCAACCGGGGTGCAGGAGATCGACGCTCTCGACGGGACGTGCCTGGAGGCGGCGATCCTCGACGGGATCGAGCAGCGCCTCGACGGGCACGTACACAGCATTCCGACTCCGATTCGCAATTTCCACCGCTAAACCCCCGAAAAGCTGTTGACATCGCCCCCGGGGCAGCCCATCTTTCCGTCGGTGCCGGGGTGCCCAACCCCCCCCTGCCCCGACGAGCGCCTCCTCCAAGGCCTCCATTCCCGCGACCTCTGCCCCCGCGCGGGAGCAACCCGAGCAAAAGGAGAAGGCAATGGCCTCAGTCGTTGCGAAGACGGGAATCCGTCGAGAACAGGGCTGGCTCTACTTTGTCGACCGAGCGGGAGACGTGAGCCGCGTCCGTATGCAGCGCTCCGGGCGCCGCGTCCCGAAGGGACGTCAGAAGGTCGCCCGTTGCGGAATCGAAAGGGAAGATGGCTGGCTCTACTTCATCGACAAGAAGGGCAATGTCTGCAAGGTGAAGATGAAGCGGTCGCGTAGCCGAACGACGGCGAAGCGCAGCACGACCACGCGTCGCCGCACGGCAGCACGCCGGAAGACCACGCGCAAGAAGCCCGTTCGCCGCAAGACGGCGAAGCGGAAGACCGCGCGCAAGAAGCCGGCACGCCGCAAGACGGCGGGCCGCTCCACCGCGCGCCGCCGCGCGAGTCGGTAGCTGGTCGGACGGGGGCCGGCGAGCGCGAGCCCGCCGGCCCCTCGTCTGCCACCGAGTGCCCGACCCTCCCTCATCTGCCGCCGTTGCTAGGATCCCCGGGTGAGCGAGCCCGCGGGCGGCGCAATCGAGGGGGCCCGGTTCTCCGACGACCGGCCCTACGGGATCCTGATCGTCGATGACGAGGAAGCGATCCTCGAGTCGTTGGCGCTGACGCTCGGCACCGATTACCGCGTGTTTACTGTCACCAGCGGTGAAGAGGGGCTCGCGATCCTCGAGCGTGAGGACGTTGCGCTCATCGTCGCTGACCAGGTCATGCCTTCAATGTCGGGGGTCGAGTTCCTGGAGAAGGCGATCGAGCGCAACCCCGGCGCGATCCGGATGATGTTGACCGGCTACGCCGACATCGGCTCCCTCGCGCGCGCCATTAACGAGGGGCGCATCTATCGCTACATCGCCAAGCCGTGGGAGCCCGACGAGGTTCGGCTAAACGTCAGGCGAGCGCTCGAGGCCTACGCCCTGACGTCGGAGAACGTCCATCTCGCGGCAGCACTCGGCGACGCGAACGAGCGGCTGCGGGCCGAGAACCTGTACCTGCGCCGCGAGGTGGAGCGTCGCTATGGCTTCGACCAGATCATCGGCGCGAGTCCGGAGATGGAACGCGTCTTCGAAGTCATGGAGAAGGTCGCCGAGACCGACACCACAGTGCTCATCACCGGCGAGACGGGAACAGGCAAGGATCTGGTAGCCCGCGCGATTCACCACGCCGGTTCTCGCAAGGAGCGCCGTTTCGTGGCACAGAACTGTGCGGCGCTTCCGGACACGCTGCTCGAGAGCGAGCTCTTCGGGCACAAGCGCGGGGCGTTCACCGGGGCCCACGCCGACAAGCAAGGACTCTTCGCGGTCGCACACCGGGGTACGATCTTCCTCGACGAGGTCGCTGAGACACAGCCGGGCATGCAGGTGCGCCTGTTGCGCGTGCTCCAGGACGGCGAGATTCGCCCCATCGGTTCCTCGGACACCCACAACGTGGATGTGCGGGTGATCGCGGCAACCAATCGGGATCTCCCCGAGGAGGTGAAGGAGGAGCGGTTCCGCGAGGACCTCTACTACCGCCTGCGCGTGGTGGAAATCCCGATTCCGCCGCTGCGCGCGCGCCGAGGCGACGTACCGCTGCTGGCGGACCACTTTCTCGAAGCGGCGAATCGCAGGATGGGCCGCAGCATCAGAGGCTTCACGAATGCGGCCATGGACCGGTTGAGCGGCCACTCCTGGCCGGGCAACGTGCGTCAACTCGAGAACGAGATCGAGCGCTGCGTGGCGCTTTCCGGAGATGTCGACATCCTCGGTGTCGAGATGCTCTCGGACGAGTTGCGTGTCGGCGCCACGACGTCTGTCGCTGCGCCGCGCGACGCCCTTCTCAACGATGCAGTCGACGCGCTCAAGCGTGCGATGATCCGGGACGCCCTGCAGGAGACCGGCAGCAAGACCGGAGCTGCCCGCAAGCTGGGCATTCCCCGCCAGTCGCTCCAGAAGATGATGAAGCGTCTGGAGATGGAGTAGGGATCCGAGGCTCCAAAGGCGCTCCCAGCACCCCGGCAGGCCTCGGGCGCCCGGAGGGGGGGGTGTGACCGGGCCGGAGCGTCGCGGACCGCTCGATTCCGGGCTTCGGCGGGCTGCGGGGAGTGTTATCGTGACGCTCCGATGGAGATCGTCCACACGGCTCGGGTCGACTCGCCCATTGGAACGATGCGTCTGGCATCGACCGCGATGGGGCTTGCGTACGTCGAGCTACCGCACGCCGACGGGCGCGGGCTCGACGGATGGTTGCGTCGCTGCCTGCCCGGCGCGAGTGTGGAAGAGGGCTTTGCGCCGAACCGCTCGGCCACGCGCCAGATCCTCGAGTACCTCGAAGGCACGCGCACTGAGTTCGATCTGGCGCTCGATCCGCGGGGAACGACCTTCCAGCGCCGGGTCTGGACAGCGCTCGCCGAGATTCCCTACGGCGAGACCAGTTCCTACGCGGACATCGCCCGCCGCGTGAAGCGTCCGAGCGCGGCTCGTGCCGTGGGCGCCGCCAACGGTGCCAACCCGCTCTCCCTCGTCGTGCCCTGTCACCGCGTCATCGCGAGCGACGGCCACCTCGGCGGCTACGGCGGCGGCCTGCCGCTCAAGGCCCGGCTCCTCGCGATGGAGCAGGCGCACCAACCGTCCCAGGAGTGTCTGCTCTAGATCGCGCTGAGGGCCTGATCCAGGTCTGCGATCAGGTCGTCCGCGTCCTCGACGCCGCAGGAGTAGCGGATCAGGCTGTCCGTGATGCCGATCGCAAGGCGCTCTTCCCGGTCGAGGTCCCAGAAGGACGTGGTGACGGGCATCTCGATCAGGGATTCGACGCCGCCGAAGCTGGGAGCGATGTAGGGGATGCGGCACGCGTCGGTGAAGCGGATGGCGCCGTCGAGATCGGTATCGAGTTCGAACGTCACCACGCCACCGCCGCCTCGCATGCTGCGCGCCGCCGTCTCATGGTCCGGATGGCTCGCGAGCATCGGGTACCAGACGCTTCGGACCCGCGGGTGTTTTTCGAGCCACTCCGCGATGCGCAGTCCGCTCCGGTTGTGGTGTTCCACGCGCAGCGCGAGGGTCTTGAGTCCGCGCAGCAGCAGCCATGCCGAGTGCGCATCGATGACTCCGCCGAGCACGCCCACCGCGTCTCGAACGCGCCCGACGGTCTCAGCCGAACCGGCGAGCGTGCCCGCGAGCAGGTCGTTATGACCGCCGAGGTACTTGGTCGCGCTGTGGATCACGAGATCCGCGCCTTCGTCGAGCGGCCGGTGGTTCACCGGCGTTGCGAAGGTTGCGTCGATCACGACTTTCGCGCCGCGCGCGTGGCAGATGCGCGCCGTCTCGGCCACGTCGATGACGCGCAGGTACGGATTGGTCGGGGACTCGGTAAAGAAGAGCGCCGTCTCGTCGCGCAGGGCATTCTCGAGTTGCTTCGTGTCCGCCGGATCGATGACGGTGGTCTCCACTCCCATTCGCATCAGGTAATCCCGGATGAACTGCCGCGTGCGCCGGTAACAGTCGCTCGTCACTACGAGGTGGGATCCGGCGGGCAGGAGTGCGAAGAAGAGCGTGGTGGCGGCGCACATGCCGGAGGCGAAGAGCGCCGCTGCTTCGGCCCCGTCCAGTTCGCAGAGCTTGCGCTCCACCGCTTTCCAGGTCGGGTTTCCGTAGCGGCCGTACTCCTCGCGGTGCAGCCGCCCCTCCTGGTAGGCGATCAGTTCGTCGGAGTTGCGGAACCAGAACGTAGACGTCTGGTAGATGGGTGTCGTGATTGCCTCGGACTGCTGGTGCTCCCGCTCGCCGCCGTGGACGGCGCTCGTGGAGCTTCCCCGAGGCGTTCGGGGCTTCTCCGCCATCGCGATGTCTCTCTCGCCGCTCTGTGCGTCGTGGCGCTTAGCAGCTCGGGTGTGGAGCCCCGGGAGGTCCGAGGGGCCTGCAAGCGCCGGAAATCACCCGGCTTTTCGTCGAATTGCGGCATCGAAGGTACGCAGCGGAATCCACTGAGTCAACCAGCGCTTCGCTATGGATCCTGTCGGGCGGCCCCCATAGGATGAACCCGATGGAGGCGCGATCTCACCCTGCTCGACACCACCGCCCCGGCCGGGCGGCCGCCGACCATCCACGCGAGCCGTCGAGTCCTACTCGAGGTACCCGAGCGCGCGCAGGGCCTCCTCTTCGGAGTCGGATAGTTGCGCTTCCTTTGCCTCGGTGGCGTGCGTCTCGGCCCAGCGCTCCTGGGCGTCGGCGTGGCTGCGCAGTTCGGCGACGGGTACTGCAGGGTCGCCGGACCGGTTGCGGCGCTCCGTGGGATCTTCGGAAATCTCGTAAAGCTCGAGGGTCTCGAGGCCGCGCGGGTTGTCTTCGTTGGCCTCGATGTACTTCCAGGTCTCGGTGCGCACTGCCCGCAAGATGTTGCCCTCGTGGTCTTCCTCCGCGAAAACCAGTTGGTTGCGCTCCGGGCGCTCACCGGCATCGAGTGCCAGGTCGACGCCCTGCATTGCCTTGGGCGCGCGCGCCCCGGAACTCGCGATCAGGGTGGGCGCCACGTCGAGCAGGCCCACCACGTAGCCCCGGGAGTTCTCGGGCGCGCGCCGGTTCCCCTTCGGCCACTTCACCAGGATCGGGACGCGCATCTGCTCCTCGTAGAGCGTCATGCCGTGCCACCAGCCGCCGTGTTCGTGGAACTCCTCGCCGTGGTCCGACACCAGCGCGATCACGCTGTCGTCGTAGAGGCCGAGCTCTTCGAGCTTTGTCAGCAGGGTCCCGATCTGTCGGTCCAGGTACACGATTTCACCGCGATAGAGCGCCCGCATCGCTTCTGCCTGCGCCGGGTCCGGTTCCTGGTTTGTGGCGCGGTCGATTCCTCGGCCGTTCCACGGGTGTTCGAAGTACGGGTCGTGGGGATCCATGTAGTGGAGAAACAGGAAGAAGCGCGCGCTGCGGTGACGCTCGAGGAAATCGAAGGCCGCCGCGTTCACGACCGTTGCCGGCTGGTAGAAGTCGCCGACTCGTAATCCCGGCTTGACCCGGAACCAGACGCGGCGGCCGATCTGGTAGAGGATCAGCTTCGAGGACGATTCCCGCGCCCCGGCCAGGTAGTCGGGTGCCAGGTAGAGATACTCGTCGTAGCCCTGGTCGAAGCCGAAGCTAGGCGCCAGGTTCGTATTGGACGCGATGCCTCCGGTGGCGTAGCCGTGTTCGGAGAGCACCTCGGCAATGAGCGTCACGTCGTCGGAGAGCGCCGATGGCTTCGACATCACGCCGTGGCTAGACGGCAGGAGGGATGTCATCAGGGTTGCGGCCGAGGGCTTCGTCCACGAAGCGTGGGCGAAACCGTCGAAGATCGAGCCACCGTCTGCCGCCAGGCGACACAGGTTGGGTGTTGGCACCGCGGCGTTTTCGCCATAGCACGAGAGGTGGTCGGCGCGCAGTGTGTCGACCATGATGAGGATCAGGTTCGGGCGTGACACCAGAGCCGCGGAGGGTGTGCCGGGCGCCTCGGGTGCCGGCCCGGGCGGAATCAGCGCTCGGCTGGCGATGGCGCCGCCGATCACGACGACCGCCAGGATCCCGAGGGCGGGCAGCGGCCGGAAGATTGTGCCAAGCGGTGTGCGCAGCAGCCGCGGACCAAGGAAGAAAATGGCAACTGCCAGGACACCGAATCCCGCGAGGAGGCCCAGCAGCATGGGCATGGGCGGCATCTGCTCCGCGTAGAGGTCGCGATACACCCGGAAGAATGTGATCGCCAGGCCGAAGGGCACCCAGGTGGCGAGCAGGGCGAGAGACGGAGTCCAGGAGCGGATTTCTTCGCGATCCATGGGCAGCACGCCGAGCACTGCACCGCCTGCCGTGCAGAGCGCGCCGAGCAGTACCGCGTACGCGAGCGGCCCGTACCAGAGCACCTGGGCATCTCCGCCGAAGCCCCCCGTCGCGATCACCCAGGTTTCGAGCCCGCCGATCACGAGTCCGGCCAGGATGCCTGCCCCCAGGCCCGCTGCCGCACTTTCCCGGACCCGCTGTCCGACGGGCGGGACGCGGCCGGCGACTTCGAGGCTCTCGCGCCGCTCGCGGTCTTCCGGCGTCTCGAGTTCCAGGGCTTGGCGGGCGGCTTCCTCGTAGTCGACTTGTCGACCGGCGACCCGGCAGTGGGCGGGGCGGTAGTCCTTGCCGCGGGCGAGCCAGAAGAGGAAGCCGAAAAGCGTGGGCACCTCGCCGACCCAGAAGCCGAGCGTCGCCGAGACGGCCGCGGCACCGAGACCGATGATGCTGCCCAGCGTGAGTACCTGGGCCGCTTCTCGGATTCCGATGCCCCCGATCGTGGGGCCGATCACCGTGGCGAAGATCTGGATCGAAGAGCCGAAGACCACGGGCCAGAACGCGGCGTCCGCACCGGCACCGACGGCGACAGCCATGAAGTAGTACATCGCCGCCGTGAAGAAGTGCACGAAGAAGCTCATCACGAGCATCGCCAGCACCAGGCTCTTCTTGTGGCGGTAGGCCGCCGTTGCCTGGGAGATGCGCAGCACGATGCTCTGCAGGCGTGCCTTTGCGGGCAGGGGAAGGCTGACGATCCCCCACTGCACCAGACCCGGAAACCACAGAACGGCCAGCAGTGCGAGGATGATGGCGAGCGCCAGGGGCACGCTGATGGAGGCCACGAGAAAGGCGTTGTCGCCGAAGATCGAGATGCCGAAGGGCAATGCCACGAGGAAGCTGAGAAAGATGCCCGTTACACCCAGTACTTTTTCGAGCACGGTGCCAGCGGTGACTTCGACGGTCCGGCCGCTGAAGCGCGACGCGTCGTAGAGCTTGTAGGCATCGAGTCCTGCTGTGCTCGGCAGGAAGAACCCGATGGCGCGCCCGATCAAGAAGGCCCCGAGGATGTGCCAGAACGGGAGATCGATTTCTTGACCGCGCAGGACGAGTTGCCAGCGGATCATCGAAGCGAGTACGCCGAGGAAGCGGACGGCGGCACCGATGGCCGCAAAGGTCCAGAAGACCGAAGCGTCGATCAATTGGAGCTGATCGACGATCAGGTTCCAGGCCGGAACGCGGGAGCCGTCGGCGGCGCTCACGGGCCAGAGCAGCAGCAGCCAGACCATGCGGATGGTCAGGTAGAGCTTCAGGAGGTTGAAGATCCGGCCGCGCCAGGGCGGCGAGATGAATTTCCCCGCGACAACCGCGAAGAGCGCAACGCCGAGGAGTTCGAACAGCAGGAAGATCACGGCGCCTCACGGCTGAGGAGTTCGAACAGCGGGAAGATCACGGCGCCTCACGGCTGAGGAG
>PBYF01000003.1 GCA_002729515.1 Deltaproteobacteria bacterium | reverse complement strand
GGGGCCGGTGGTCACTCCGGCGCTATCCCAGGCAACGTTCACGAACTCCTCCGAAGACAGCGCCGTCAACACGGCCGCCACGCCATAGCCCGGCAGGATCAGATAGGCGGTGGGAATCTCGAAGATGATCTTGAGGACCCCGAGAGCCATGCCCACGCCGACCCCGGCTGCGACGGTGTACAGGAGCGTCCTCTTCTTGAAGGCGCCGTTGGTCAGGTTCTCAACGGTGAAGCCCAGCGCGTTCAAGGCCGGCTCCGCCAGCGTGGCGCCGAAGCCGAGTACGAGCGCGAAGACGAGCGCGACCGTGATTCCCAGCGAGTAGACATAGAGGGGGGAGTTATTGACCGCCGCCACGCGCGAAAAGGCGGCTGGGACCAGCCCGCCCGCTTGTGCCCCCAACTCAGCCAGCCCGTAGCTCAGGCCGAGGTTGAAGACGATGAGGCCGAGGACGGTGAGCACGAGACCATAGGCCACGATCCTGGCATCCTGGAGCTTTTCGCGCAGGATGAAGATCAGGATCAGGAAGAGGAAGGCGACCAGCGGCACGATGGCGCGCAGGCCGTCGATGATCTCGGCCACCGGGGTGCGCGTGTACCAGGTGGCCCCGACCAGCGCCGCTTCCGCCGAGCGGGCGCCGGTAATGATCTCCTCGGGTGTCGAGGACTGGGAGATGAGGATCCCGAGGAGCAGGACCGCGATGATCGGGAAGAGCGACGCGAGCGCCACGATGCCGAAGCCGGAGAGCGACGAGGCCCCCTTCGAGGCCGAGGAAGCGATGCCGATACCGAGCGAAAGCACCAGCGGCACCGTGACGGGCCCGGTGGTCACGGCGCCGCTGTCCCAGGCGAGGCCCAGGATCTGGCTCATCTGGGGATCGAGCATGACGAAGACCGTGAGCCCCAGCGTCGGGACCAGCGTCAGATAGATCATGGGCTTCAAGCTCCACCCCTCGAGGAAGCGGAGCGTCCCCATCACGGCCGCCAGGCCGACGCCCATTCCGATGACGAGCACCAGCACCCCCGACCAATCGTTGAGCATGGCGTAGAGGTAGGGGGCCTTCTCGACATCCACGCTCGCGCCCACGACCCGGAGGGCGCCGATGGCCGGCTCGGCGAAGGTGACTCCGATGCCGAGCAGGAAGGCGATCGCAAGCACGAAGGGCAGTGTCAGCTTCTTGGGCAGGCTGTGGCCGATCACCTCGCTAAAGGGCATGAGGCCGAGCTTGAGCCCCTCCATGAAAAGCATCAGGCCGAGGATGACGGCGACAAAGCCCGCCGTGATGAGGGTGGCCTCGGACACCGCTTGATGCAGAAGCAAGAGCTGGAAGAGGGCTAGGTAGAGCGCGAGCGGTACGACAGTCCTGGCCTGGTCGATGAATCGCACGCCGACATAGGGGGCGAGCAGGCGGAAGAGGTCGATCGACCGCACGTGAATGCGCTCGGGCCGGTGGGGAATCTCACGTCCGTCGACATCGACGACCCGCTTGGGCGTGAGCTCGTTGTAACTCACCGCCTGATGCTCGAGGCTGCCCTCGCGCGTCAGTTCGCCAAACCGGATCTCTTGCGCCATAGCCCGACAACTCTCCTGATCAAGACCCGCGAGTTTCTCCTGATACGATACCCGGGCCGGAGAGAGAACAGGAGACTCGCTACGGGCAGCATGGAGAACCCGGGCCAGCCCGCCGGTCGGGCAGCATGGAGAACCCGGGCCAGCCCGCCGGGTCTGGGGAACGCGCGGTTCACGGTGCTCACCACCGCCAGCAGCGAAGCGCGGACGATGCTGGCGTGGACTCCCACCCCGTAGGCCCGCCCGCCGCCGACCACGTCGCGTTCGACCTGGGCCACCGCCCGGGCACCCGCTCCCCCACCCGCCGAGTGCTCCGCGTACTCGTGCATCTGCGGCCGCAGAGCGCATTCCCGGTCCAGGGCATCCAGGAAGGCATCTATGGGCCATCTGCGCACGAAGGGCTCGGTCCCGAGCCTGGATCCCGAATATGCGACCGGAGCTGTGATTTCAGATCTGCAACGAGTGTTACCTGATGGCCCTTGGAAGGCACTCACTCCTGAACGCGCTGATGGCTGGCTCGGGCGGTGTGGTTGTGACGAGCGAGGAGCGGTTCTCCTGATCTGGGGAGTAACCCTGCCAGTTGCGTCTCGATGCTGAGCGCAGCTCCACCTTGGATTCCCAGGAGACTCCATGGCCTCAAACACTCGAACTTCTCTCGAGGCAGTCGGTAGCCAGGAGGATCAGGTTGCCGAAGACTCAGCCGGAAATGAGGAGATCCAGGATCTGAAACCGGACGAGGCGAAGAGGCTCGAGCNNANNCCNGGTNNGGCGAAANTGCAGACCCCGGGTAAGGCGAAAATGCAGACCCCGGGTAAGGCGAAAATGCAGACCCCGGGTAAGGCGAGAAACGGCAAGGCCGCATCCAGCTCTTCGGTAGCCCATCACTCCAGAGCAACTCGTCAGACGACGACAGACCCCGTTCGTGTCTATCTCCGCGAGATGGGCCAGATCTCTCTCCTGACCCGTGAGGCTGAGGTCGAACTCGCCAAGAGGATCGAGGCCGGCATGCTTCTTCAGAGACTCGCGATTCTGGGGAGCAACTCGGGTCTCTCGGCCGTGACCGAGTTGGGCCGGAAGCTAGAGGCTGGCGAGATCGAACTTGCAGATGCCGTAGATCTGCCCGAGGGTGAAGACGTTTCGTCCGCTGCAGACATTCGCGCCGCCTTCCTGGCCGCCGTGGCGCGTGTGCGTGAGTTGCAGCCGGGGATCCACCGCCGGCGCCGCTCCATCGCCAATTCCCAGACCGGCGAAAAGACGCGTGATCGTCTTCGGGGAGAGATCATGGAGTTGGCGAAGGAGTGCGTCGTGGGTCTGTCCGACGCCCGTATGGCCAAACAGCGGATCGACGAAGTTAAGAACTATTTGGAGCAGGCGCACGAGTCTTTCGTGATCATCGCAGAGCACGTCGAGACAATTTCTCACAGATTTGGTGTGCCCCGCGAAGAGTTCGTCGAACTGGCTGCTCGGGCCGGCAAGTGCAGCGCCCAGGGGAAGAAGGCGCTCGAACGGCTCGGTGGCCATCTCGATACCATCGAAGCCGCTCGTGCCGAAGTGGCCGAGATCGAGAAGTTGTCCGCCGCAATTTCGAAGGACCTGAAGATGAAGGCGGAAGACGTCGACGCCGCCCTGGAGGCCTGTCGTGAGGCCGAGTTTCGCACCCAGAAGGCCAGGAGTGAGATGATCGAGGCGAATCTGCGGCTGGTTGTTTCGATCGCGAAGAAGTACACGAATCGTGGGCTTCAGTTCCTGGACTTGATCCAGGAGGGCAATATCGGCCTGATGAAGGCCGTGGACAGGTTCGAATACAAGCTGGGTTACAGGTTTTCCACCTATGCGACCTGGTGGATTCGACAGGCGATCACGCGTGCTTTGGCCGAACAATCTCGCACGATCCGAATTCCCGTCCACATGGTCGAAACCATCAACAAACTGATTCGGACGAGCCGTTCTCTCGTTCAGGCACTCGGCCGGGAACCCAACGCTGAGGAACTCTCCGAGAAGCTCAAACTTTCGGTCGAGACGGTGAGGACGGTGCTGAGAATCACTCGCCAGCCCATCAGCCTGGATAGTCCCGTGGGCGAGGAGGACAATAGTTCGCTCCGCGACTTCATCGAAGATCCCAATGCCGTGAGCCCCCAGGATGCCGTGATCCACTCGAACCTTGCTGCGCGGCTCAAGCAGATCCTCGCCACGCTGGCGCCCAGCGAGGCCCGTGTGCTGGAACTTCGTTTCGGATTTGCCGGCGACTCGAACCACACTCTCGAAGAGGTGGGTCAGGGGTTTGAGCTGACGCGCGAGAGGATCCGCCAGATCGAAGCCAAGGCCCTGAGAAAGCTCCGGCATCCCTCACGCAGCCGTGTTCTGAAGAGCTTCGTGGATCGCTAAATCGTCGCCCCACGGGTGATGGCGGGTCGAGCAGGTCAAGACCCGGGTGGCGAGAACCGATCAGCAGGGAGCATAGGAAGTTCAAGCTGTGTTTTCGCCGGGTCCGATCAGGAGACATTCTGTCCAACAGGCGGGGTGCGGGCACAGGTTGGCCTTCGCAGAACCGTCCCGGCAGGGTTTGTCGAGGGTGAATCGAATGCTCTCCAGGAGGTGCGCGCCCAGTGTCCTGGCCGAGGGAACGCGACTGACGATGCGCGCGGAGTGGAGATTCGAATCGTATGCGAAGTAGACGTCCCTCACGCTCGGATCATCGCGCATGCTGGCCCGGTGCGCGTACGGCAATACTCTTTCGGCCAGTCGACTGGAGGAGCCCGATGCGCGACTCGCGGCAGACATCGATGCAAAGCCTTGGAGCCTGCATATCGGCGGCTCTCGTTCTGCTTTTGCTCGTTTCCCTGGCTGGCCAGGCCGATAGCCGCGTGGTGGAAACGCCGGCTGTGGAGCCCGCCTCTTCTCGCGTGGGTGTCGAGGCCATCGATGCGTTCATCGCCGAGCAGGAGGTCGACAACGTGAGCGTCGGCTGGAAGCTGAAGCTACCCAAGCCCCCGCAGGTCGCCTTCGACGAGGACGCCAGCTACTACTGGATGCTGAGGACCAATGTGGGTTCGATGAAAGTGAAGCTGATGCCCGGCGTGGCCCCCATGCACGTCTCCAGCACCATCTACCTCACACGGCTCGGCTTCTATGACGGCCTTCGCTTCCACCGCATCATCCGGCGCTTCATGGCCCAGAGTGGGGGTCCCACCGGAAGCGGACGTCGGGGACCCGGGTACGAGTACGCGGGCGAGTTCGACGAGAAGGTGAAGCACGACAAGGCCGGCTTGCTCAGCATGGTCAATCTGGGCCGCCCCGGTACCGAAGGCAGCCAGTTCCTTATCACCTTCGTTCCCACACCGCACCTCGACGGGAAGCAGACCATCTTCGGCGAGGTGGTGGAGGGAAGCCGCACCCTGACGGAATTGGAGAGGCGCGGCACGAAGAGGGGTAAGCCCCACGAGAGACTGGTGATCGAGAAGGCCGCCATCTTCGTGGAGTAAGGGCGGGGCGCGGTGTGGGTCCGGGGGCGCGACGGCCCGGGCTCAGTCTTCGAAGGCCTTGCCGAGTTCGTCGAGCACGCGCACGGGGTTGAAGTGCTGCATGTTGGGGATGCCTCCGAGGTAAAGGATGCGCTCCATCACGCGGTCGAGCATGAGAAGTTCGAGCTGCATTTTCGCTAGGTCCCATCAGTAGACTTTCTGTCCAATAGCCAGGTCCCATCAGTAGACTTTCTGTCCAATAGCCAGGTCCCATCAGTAGACTTTCTGTCCAATAGCCAGGTCCCATCAGTAGACATTCTCTGTCCAATAGAGTTCGCATCCGGCAACGTCGGCACCGGCGGGCGAGGGGGATCAGGCCCCGGTACGAGCCCGAGCTCTGCAGCGGCCGGGCTTTCCAGCTGTGTTCTGGCTCTTCGCCCGCGTATGGGCGTCATTGCCGATGGCTGCGAAACCGCGCGATGCGAACGGTATCCCCGGTGTGGTGCAGGGGGATGTGGGTGCCCGGTGCTGCGCAGGGGGATGCGGGTGGAGGCTTGAGTCGCCAAAAAAACCAGGGTGAATGGGTGCCGGGCGTGACCGGGCTCACCAAGAGGCTCGCCATAGGAGACGAAATGAGGTCTGCAGCGACCTCCGTCGGTGGTGGCAGCGCGCACAGAATACCTTGGTTCGGGAGACTGCGTAATGAGATCCATCCACGTCAGCATGTACTTGCAAGCATGCTTCACGATGTTCGCGTTGCTGTTCACGGCAGGCAGCGCCCAGGCGAAATTCGAGTATGGCGGGCTCATCAACACCTGGTGTGAGCAGGAGGGAAGGCCACCGCCGATCTCGGGTGGCTATCCGGTTGAATGTGAGGCCTGTCACATGCCGGGGACATTCAACAAGTCCAATATCATTCAGCCCGAGTGGGACAAGACGAAGAAAAGCAAGAGGGCCGGAGATTGGGGCTGGTTCTGCAACGCGCCGCCCGTCTTCGAACCGATCGGAGATCGGACTGTTGACGAAGGCAGCGTGCTGGCGTTTCTCGTCTGGGCGACCGACGCCGATGTCGACCCTCAGGGGGCCGGCAACATTCAGTCCCTGNGTCTGTCGGCCGGTGACCTGCCGCCGGGCTCCACTTTCACCGATAACGGCGACGGCTCGGCCAACTTCAGCTGGATTGCGGAGCCGGGTCAGGCCGGCAGCTACCCCGTCACCTTCACGGTGGTGGACGACGCGCGAGAGGTCGGGATCGATTCGCAGCAGATGGCGATCACGGTGGGTGCGGGGAATCATCCCCCTACTCTTGTCGAGATCGGCAACCGCACGGCGAGCGAAGGCCAGGAACTCGCCTTCTCCATCTCGGCGACGGATCCGGACGGAGACTCGCTGGCCCTGGTTGCGGCAGACCTCCCGACTGGTGCCAATTTCACCGTCACCGGCAACGGCTCGGCGAGCTTCAGCTGGATGCCGGGCTTCGATCAGGACGGAAACTACCCCATGGCCGTCACTGTCACGGATGACGGTGATCCGGCCGCATCGGACTCGGAAACTTTCACCATCACGGTGGGCAACGTGAACCGCCCGCCGACGCTGGCGACCGTCGGGAATCGGAGCGCGGACGAGGGAGTCGAGCTGGTTTTTCCGCTGGGGGCGACGGATCCGGATGGGGATGACATCAGCTTCACGTCGGGAGATCTGCCGACAGGTGGCGATCTCACCGACAATGGCAATGGCACAGCGGAGTTCCGCTGGACGCCGGGCTTCGACCAAGCCGGCAACTACGCCGTCACCTTCACGGTATCCGACTACGGCGATCCGATGGCCTCGGACTACGAGCAAATTGCGATCACAGTTGGGTCGGTCAACCGCCCGCCCCAGCTCGGAGCGATCGGGAACCGAACGGTGCAGGCCGGCGATACGCTCAGCGTCGTGTTGACGGCCAGCGATCCCGACGGCGATGGCCTCGGCTTTTCTGTGTCGGATTCGCCGGAGGGNTCGGCATTCACCGATCAGGGCAGCGGGATGGCCGAGTTCGTCTGGACACCGGGCGCCGACCAGGTCGGAAACCATGCGTTGACCTTCCGTGTGACGGACAACTATCAGCCGGTGGAAAGCGATTTCGAGGAGATCACCATCACGGTGATGGAGGACATCGTGAATCGTCCACCGATGCTGGATCCCATCGGGAGTCAGATGGTGAGCGCAGGTGAGTTTCTGATGGTCCCCATGACGGCGTCCGATCCGGACGGCGACACGCTCCAGTTCGCGGCGAGCGGCCTGCCCACAGGCGCCGAATTCATCGACGCCGGCCAGGGTGCGGTCGAACTCACGTGGACGCCCGGGTTCGATCAGGTGGGGAACCATGCGGTCGGCATCTACGTGACCGATGATGGCACGCCGCAGGAGGGCGATTCGGAGGAGTTCACGATCACCGTGGGCGCCGTCAACCGCCCGCCGGCCCTGGATCCGATCGGCAGCCGAACGACGGATGCCGAGCAGCCGCTCAAGGTCGTCTTCACGGCCAAGGATTCGGACGGCGACAACCTGCGCTGCGATCTCGAGCCCGTACCGCAGGGTGCCGCCTTCACGGACAACGGCGACGGCACCGCCGAGCTCAATTGGACGTCGGGCGTCGGCCAGGTGGGTGACTATTCGATGACGGTCACCGTGTACGACGATGGCGTGCCGGAGGAGATGGACTCGGAGACCTTCACGGTCAAGGTCGAGATGGTGGATGAAGAGCCGCCCGTTCCCCCGGCGCCGGAGGACGGCTTCCCCGACCTGCGGGTCAAGGACGTCGACTGGAATTGCAAGAAGGGTGAGCTTCGGGTGAAAGGCAACCACGCACCCAGCCGCGCCACGATCACGATCGTCGACGCGGGCTCTGGGGCAGAGCTTGGCACGACCACAGCCGACCGCAGGGGAAGGTTTCGTTATCGCGCAAAGGCCGGCGGGGACTCGTCCAGCATCAAGGTCGGTGTCATTTCCGGCGGTGAGACCTGGTTGACGGGTCCCTACGAAGTGGACAACGCCGGTGAGGTCTGTCGTCGAGGGCGTCGACACGGAGATGACGACCGCCGAAGACGGTATCGCGGTGATGACGACCGCCGAAGCTGGTATCGCGGAGATGACGACCGCCGAAGCTGGTATCGCGGAGATGACGACCGCCGAAGCTGGTATCGCGGAGATGACGACCGCCGAAGCTGGTATCGCGGTGATGACGACTGATTAGCACCGTACCCCGAGTGGGCGGCCATGCGGCCCCCGTTCCCGTGAGTTCCACGGGAACGGGGGCCGTTTCGGTTGAGGTTCCCACTGTCGTTGATGCATGTCGCAGCTCGAAGCCCCAAACACAGGAAGTTCAAGCTGCGTTTTCGCTAGGCCCGATCAGTAGACATTCTGTCAAATAGAGGCCGGCGAGGGGATCAGGCCCCAGTGCAGGCGAAATTCACAGCTTGAAGCCCCGGTGGATCGCGGAGACGGTTCGGTTCGGGCACTCAGTTCGGGGTCGGGGTTTCCGGTTCGGGACAGGGGAAATTTGCGGCGGTCGCCATCGCGATCTGGCTGGTAGCCGGGACTTGGCGATGTTCTGGGTGATCCGACAGCCACTTGACCAGGGACTTCTGCAGCTCACTCAAGGTGGTGTCCTCGGGAGTGCACCACTCCCATCCCAAGAGGGTCGCACGCCGAGCGGTCGTGCCATTCACTTTCAACTCGCTATAGGCCGACCCGGGTGAGGCGAGGTTCGCAGCTGCAGCCATGTAGACCCCCGCCAGAAAGCCCCTGCAGAAAGGGTCATTCTCTTGGCACGTTTCCAACAGGCCCGGTGCCTCCGTGGCTGCCTGTACGGAAGCCGACAGAGTACAAGCGAGAAACAGGGTTCCCAGAAGTTCCAGGAGAGTCTTGCGAGCGGTGGATTTGACCATGCCGTTTAAGCTAGCCCGTTATTCCCGATCCGACATTCGGATTCTCGCCCCCCCCCCCCCCCCCCCCCCCCC
>PBYF01000002.1 GCA_002729515.1 Deltaproteobacteria bacterium | reverse complement strand
TACGCGGAGAAGCACGGCAACATCAACACGACATGCCGGCGCTTCGGAATCGCGAGGTCCACGTTCTATCTGTGGCGAGACCGATACCGCGAGCTCGGCGAAGCCGGGCTCGCGCGTCGAAGGCAATGCAGCCACAACCACCCGAACAAGACGCCCAACGAGGTGGTCGAGAAGATCCTGCACCTCCGTCGGACGTACTATATGGGACCGATTCGCATCGCCTGGTATCTCCAGCGCTACCACGACATCAAGACTTCGGATGCGACGGTGTACCGCGTCTGCAAACGGCATGGCCTCAACCGACTCCCCAACCGGGTCGGGAGACGAGCCGTTCACACGCATCGATACGAGAAGCAGGTTCCTGGCCACCACGTGCAGGTGGACGTCAAGTTCCTGACCCTAAAGAGAAAAAGAGGTCGGCCGGTCCGGCGCTATCAGTACACGGCGATCGACGATGCGACGCGAGTTCGCGCATTGAAAATCTACCAGCGCCACACCCAGGCCAATGCGATCGACTTCGTCAACTATGTGGTCAAGAAGTTCCCGTTCCGCATTCGAACCATTCGAACCGACCGCGGCCACGAGTTCCAAGCGCTCTTCCACTGGCATGTCGCCGACCTGGGCATGGAACACGTCTACATCAAGGCTCGCACGCCACAGTTGAACGGGAAGGTCGAGAGATCGCATCGCACTGACAAGGACGAGTTCTACCAGTTACTCACGTATCGCGATGATGTCGATCTCAAGAAGAAGCTGGCGGCCTGGGAGAAGTTCTACAACTACGATCGGCCGCATGGGGCACATAAGGGAAAGACGCCGTACGAAGCTCTGCGAGAGAAGCTAAGCTAACAATCAACGTCCTACTGGATGCGTAATATCACAAGAGCCGAACTTCCTATCTGCCCGGACGTCCGTTGCAACGCCTTGTTAGACGGCGGGCGTGTCTGGCGCGACATCGATTCGAACACCGCGCAGGAAAACCTCCGCCTCTTCGTAGAGATCGGGACGGAGCTCGTCCTTTCGGCCCCGCTCGGAGAAGAAGAAGTCGACAGTTGTCTTTGGAAAGGCTGGATGTAGGCAACGGCAGCCTTTGATGACCATCCGAAGCTCCGCCGTAGGCTCGACGGGTGCACCACGAACCGAGTCGAGAGACTCGACGCGAATGCACCACTGGCCCTGCTTGAGGACGGACTTCTGAGTGTATGAGATCTGGTTGACTTCATAGGATGCCTGCTGGCCGGTTAAACGGGCCAAATTCGCAAAGTCTTCATGAGACGTTGGCTCTCGCTCGATTCCACCGATCGCGACTGCCACGTAGAACGTGTGAGTTATGCTTGGCGGGACGGTATTTCGGCGAAGCAGCACCCTCGTGGGCTCCTCCTCGCTGCGAAGCATGTACCAATTCGAGTTCGGTGGACGGTCGAATGAAAAGCCCTGATATGAAAGACGGGGCGCCATTTCGCTGTGGGGCACGCGGTCCACAAGGGTTGCGCACCCAGCAACAAGCCCAGCTATCAAACATACGATCGTTCGCGAGAGCATCGTCTCCGGTACCTAACGGACTGTGCGCTCAGCGACCGGCGGCGCTTGCTGCCGGGTTTGAGACACCTGGTCTCTTGGGAATCTAGCCCATGTTCGTACCGGCAAACGCCAGCCGGCCCGCTGCAGCGCCTAGTTAGGCTGCAGGGAAAGGGCGTGAAACCCAAGACCAGGAGACTCCTGGTGATGGGGGGTGCCGTCACGATCGCGATCCCGGAGGACTAAGGGACGCGGGCTACCGGGGCTCCGGCGCCGTAACGACGCCCCTCAGCCCTCGTGGAGCATGCCGGGAAGCGGAACCGGGACCGGTTCGAGCGGAATCTCGTGATCCTCCCAGAGCTGCTGCCGGTGGATCCGCTCCAGGTCCGGGTTGATGGCCATGTAGCGCCGGTATTTTCGCTCGCGCGCGGCTCGGTCATGGAGGAGCAATGCGTAGTGGAAGATATGCGGACCGCGCAGCGGACGGCCCCAGCCCCGCTTCTCGCGAAACTCTTCGTGAACGGGGGTCCGAACCTCGTCATAGCGAAAATCCGGTTCATTCCGAAACAGGCGGAGCTGTCGATCGCGGTAGTAGGGCCGGTCCGAGAGGTAGTAGAAGCGCCGGTTGCGCTCGACGATCCAATAGCGCGGCAGGGAGTACCAGCGGAAACCGGGAACGTGCGTCAACCAGCGGAGCTTCCTGAGCCCGCTCGGCGCGATGAGCTCGTCCGAATCGAGGGCGAGGATCCAGCGGCCGCGTGCGCGGTCGCAGCCGTAGTTCCTCTGGGTTGGGAAGGAGTCGAACTCGCGCTGGAAGAGTTGAACCTTCTCTCGGGAACGGGCGACGGCGACCGTAGCGTCCTCGCTCCCACCGTCCAGGACCACGACCTCATCGCAGAAAGGCACCAGAGAGTCCAGAACCGTCCCGATGGTCCGCTCATTGTCCTGGCAGATGACGACCGCGCTCAGTTGGATGTCCACGGCTCCCCGCCCATGCCCTGCTCCCCAGAAACCGACCGTTCTAGGAAAGACAAAGACCGCCGTCCCCGCAATACCGTCCCCCAGCTCCCGATTCGATCACCGGGCATCCTTCTTTCGCACTGGTTCCGCATGACCTGGCCCGCCTCGCACACTCAGGAAAGCCTCGAGCGTAACCATCCCCAGTACCCCCGAAGATCGAGCCGGTTCCAGTGGATGGCGCGACCGAAACACAGGCGACTGACTCCCGCGTCTCCCCGCCGGTGGTAATCGAACCCCGCTTTCCGCCAGCGACTCGACAACAAGCGGCACAACCCCCGGAAATCGGGCGTCTCCCGACCGTGCTCACGCAGAAACCGCTCGTAGATCTCGTTCCACCCGATCAAACGCTCATCGGACAACCGACTCAAGTGACCGGGCTCATTCCGGAGGCCATCGGAATATCGATGAATCACGCAGCACGATGGCTCGTGAAGCCAACTGCCCTGCAGGGCAACACGAAGGAAGAGCTCAGCATCTTCTCCGGAAGCGAGTTCGGGATCGAACCAACCGCTCGCATGGAGCGCGCTGGAACGAAAGATCGTGTCGGAGGCAATACCGGCGCCATAACGAAACATGTACTGGAACGGATCGATAGCGAGGAGCTCCGTGGGCTCCGAAACGACGACCCCCCTGCCCTCGTCCCGCTTCTGCGCATTTGCGGTTGCTGCCACGGCATCTACCGAATCCTGGAGCCGAGGCAAAACGCGCTCTACGAACAGCGCCGGCCAGATATCATCCGAGTCCAGGAACGCCACGTACTCGTGCTTTTCGAGACCGCGGAGCCCCGCGTTTCGCGCAGCCGACACGCCTCGATTCTCTGTAGTCAAGAGCTTGATGTCGGTCACCTGGCGGTTTGCGGCCATCCAGGCCTCGATCACGTCGCCTGTTTCGTCGGTCGATCCGTCATTGACGATGACGACTTCGGCGGGCACCCGACTCTGGTTCACGATGCTCTCCAGGGCGTCGGGAAGGAGCGTCGGCCGGTTGTAGACCGGAACGATCACCCCCAGGTCGGACTGCTGGACGCTCTTCATGTCTGCGTTTTCTGTAGCGCTCGGGAACGCGAACGCGTGCGGCACCGAACGCCCTCGACTCGCGACCCGGAGGATGACAGAGATGCTATCCTACCGCTTCGGGAAGCGAGATGGACGAGCGCCCGAAGGAAAGACGGCCGTGGCCAGTGCGACTCTCCCGGAATTCACGGTGGCCGTCTGCACGCGCAATCGCAGCCGAAGCCTCTCGCGGACCTTGGAGAGCGTGGCGCGACAGGAGGCGAGCGTCGCCTGGGAAACGCTCGTCGTGGACAACGGCAGCACGGACGACACCGCCGAGCGGGTCCGCGCACGAGCCGCCGATTTCCCCGTAGCCCTGAGGCTCGAGCATGAAACGGTTCCCGGGGCCGGAGCCGCGAGGAATCGGGCGCTGGCGGCGGCGCGAGGCCGGGTCTTGCTGTTCGCAGACGACGACGTCACCTGCCGTCCCGGCTGGCTGGCAGAGCACGTGCGGGCCTTCGCCGACCCGAATGTCATCGGATCGGGCGGTCGGATCCTTCCGAACCTGCCTCCCGATGCACCTCAATGGCTTCGAGACGCACTTCCCAAGGAGGCGGGCGGGCCCACCGCGCGTTACGACTTCGGCATGGAGTCCCGGGAGATCCTCCCGGGAAACGATGTCTACCCCGCGTTTACGGCGAACATGGGTGTCGCCAGGGATCGCGGCATCGCCCTTGGCGGGTTTCGCACCGACCTGGGGCCCGGGACGCGCATCCCCTTCGGAGAGGATGTCGAGTTCTTCTCTCGCCTCATGAAGCTTTCGGGTCGCTGCCTCTACCTGCCCGACGCAGTCGTGGATCACCATATCCCGCCCGCGCGCACGACGCGCGAGTACTACTTCCACTGGTACCAGAACCTGGGGCGAGCCTCGATCGCCGCGAACGGACCCATGAGCCGGGTCACACGCATGGGAAAACTGTTCCGCTACGGGCCGCGGCTGGCCACCTGGGCCCTTCGGTCAGGCCGTCGCTACCGGAATCCCTATGACCAACTCGACACCCGGCGAAAATTCGAGCACGCGCGTGGGCGTTGCCTGGAACTGCTCGGCCGTTGAGAGCTGCGGCATGACTCTGCCGGAGGGAGGATGGCAACCCGGCTGGGACTGGAAAGCCCCAAGCCTCCCCGAGATCCCGGGACCGCATTCCGATACGCCGCTGGACGGCTAGCTTACGAGTTCTTCCAGCGACTCCCGAATCTTCTGTGCCGCGCTCGGCCAGTTGAGCCGGCGTTCGTACTCGCGGTAGGAGGAACTCGCAAGGTTCTGGTACGCATCCGGTGTGTCGAGGAGGTCCAAGATGCGCTGGGAAGCCTTTTCCACGAATTCATCGGGTGCATACAGATCCCCGTTCACCCCCGGCGTAACGACTGTCAGGAGTCCGGTCGTAGAGGTTCCGATGACCGGAACCGCGTACGCGTTCGCCTCCGCAAGGACGCAGCCAAACGCCTCGTAACGCGCCGGGTGGACCAGAAAGTGGGCCCCCCGTAGCGCACGGATCATGCGCCCGCGTTCATCGGGAATCGTCTTGTCGAGAAAGCCCAAGCGGGTGACGCCACGGGCAAGCCGAACCCGGAGCGCGCGCGGCCGGGCTCCGATAACGGTGAGCTGCGTCGGCTTCCCCAACCGCCGCAAACGCCGGACCAGACGCAGGGCCCGGTCGAGACCCTTCCGCCGCCACTCCACCCCTATGAACAACAGATTGCAGGTATCGGGTGATCGCGACTGGGCGGAACTCATGGCCTCCACGTGTGACGGGGCGCCTTCGAGATTCGCGCCGAAGGGTACGACGCGAAGCTTCCGGGCGGGAATTCCGTAATCCCGCTGCACATGGGAAACCAACCACTCGGAGCTGAAAAACACGCGAGAAGCGCGCCCGAGTGCGGCGGCATCCCACTGTGCGAAACCGGGATGACGAGATCGGAAGGTCGCGAAATCGAGAGTTTCCGGGAAGTGCCCCTGGTAGAGCGCCGCCCAGGTCGAATCGTGCCAATAGACGGTGGGGACGGACACGTCGAGGTAGGGAATGGCCGAAGCTCCCTGGCAGATCGCCACGTCCACGTCGCTTTCGCGAACGTGTTTCGAAGCGATCCCACCCACGTGCCTAAGCCGAGCATCCAGGCTTCCCTGCAGCGCGTCGTAATGAGGTACCGAAACGGTTTCGACGCGTTCGAAGGCCTGTCTCAAGCCATGCAACATGCCATGGGACACGCCCGACCACGCATTCAGGTTGTCGGGATCGTGTTCGGTCACGAAGGCAATGCGCATCAGGAGGTCTCCGACGTCTGCAAAAAAACAAGGTCGATCATGAAATTCAAGGCACCGGCAAGAAGACCCGGCCGAGTCCAAACGCGGTGCTTCCTAGGATCCCCGCCCCCGCCTCCAGGTCGCACTCCCGATTCGCTGCCAAGCCCGGACCAGACGGGATGCTTCTCTCGGCTGCCACTCCGGGATCTCGTCGCCCAGAAAGGCGCGAAGCGCCTCGACAGACTCGGCGTAATGGTCGGCCAGCATCGCCCCAACCCGAGCTTCCATCGGCGCCGGGTATCCGCGGACGTGGACACTTTCGTAGCCCGTTGCCGATGGGTCGCATTCCAGGAAACGAAGGACACGGTTGTATTCGGAAACGGCATCGGCACGAAACCTCTCCGCAATCGCGATGTAGAGCTGTTCGCGAGGAAAGAGTCGCAACAGCGACCGAATTTGCTCGAGGTAGTCTCCGCGGGTCAAAAGCAGCTCGAAGGGTCCGGGGACTGCCCTGCAGGCCGCGTCTACTGCCTCTCCGAAATCCTCCAAGAGGCCCTCGTTTTCCCGGAGATGATTCCAATGGGAGTGCGCGCGGGTCACCGGGTTGCGCAACAGGATCACCAGCTTCGCGCGCGGCACGATGCGCGCCATGCGCTCCCGCGCCTTCGGGAGCGCCATGTACTCGGGCGTCTTCTCTCCCTGGACACACTGGGTTTCCGGAAAGAAGCTCCGATACCATTCGATCCCCCGAGCCCAATGGTCCTCCCGGTCGAAGAAGTGGACCTCACGCTGCCCACCCGCATCACCATGGCGGGCCATATGGATCTGGGGGTGGCGTGAAAGGTTGTGCCAGAGGCTTGTGGTTCCTGCCTTTTGCGCCCCGACGATCAGAAAGTCGGGGAGGGCTCCCCTCATGCTTTTCCCTTTCCGACGCGCAGGAAGGTGCTCGGGTCAGGCGCGGTGCGAATCCGGTAGCGTAACCGCCAGCGAAAGGCGACGAACAGAATAGGCCCGGTGGTCGCTCCAGACCGCTCGTCGACCGAGCCGGTGCCACAATCGATTTTCCGCCGGTCTCTCCGATTTCGGGTCGACATCTGGATCTGTGAATGCGACATTGAAAAACGATGGTTTCAAGCGTTTTCTCAAGGAGTTATCAGGATCCTTCCTTCGATTTCCCGCTGCAGAAATCGAATTCGTTGCGGGTTCGACGACCGGCCGCGGGGTAGCCCGGCGCTCTGGGACTTCTACCATGATCGTTTGCGGTATCAGCGCGTTGAGCCACGACGCGGCCTTCTCGATCGTCGACAGCCAGTCGCGCGAGATCCTCTTCGCGTCGCACTCCGAGCGTTTTTCCCGCAAGAAAAACGACCCGGAACTGGACCCGGAGAGCGTGCGGATCATCAAATCCTACGCCCCCACGCTGATTTCCTGGTACGAGCGGCCGTTCAAGAAAAAAACCCGACAGCTCTTCGCGGGCCAGTTGGCCGAGGCGCTGTCTCTCGGGGATCTACCGGCTCGCTATCTACAGAAGATCGGACTCGGAGACATACCGCTGGTCTACCAGGATCATCATCGCAGCCACGCCGCTGCCGGCTACTTCACCTCTCCATTCGATGAAGCCTGCGTCGTCGTCATCGATGCGATCGGAGAGTGGGACACCCTGTCGATCTGGCGGGCGGACCAACTCGAACTCACCAAGGTCTATTCCTCCCAATATCCATCGTCCCTGGGCCTGCTCTACTCGGCCTTCACCGAACGGGTTGGCCTCAAGCCCAACGAGGAAGAGTTCATTCTCATGGGTATGGCGGCCCACGGGGAACCCGTCCATGCTCAAACCATTGCCGGCGACTTCCTCGAAGAGCGCGACGGCGTGCCCCACGTAAAACAAAATTGTCACCTGGGCCTCGGCAACTACCTGTCGGCGGCAGATGCATTCGATCTTGCGGCGAGCATCCAGGAGGTCCTCGCAGGGTGCGTGAGGAGCGTGCTGGAAAAGGCCCGCCTTCTGGTTCCTTCCGACAACCTCGTGTACATGGGCGGCGTAGCACTCAATTGCGCCGCCAACGCGCCGGCCTATCGCCTGTTCAAGAACGCCTGGATCATGCCCAACCCGGGCGATGCCGGTTCGAGCCTTGGCGCCGCCGCCCTGGCCACGAACCAGAAGCTGAAGTGGGAGAACCCCTACCTCGGCTACGAGATCGCCGGCAGCTACCCCGTCGAACCCGTGCTGGCCGAGTTGCAGCGCTCGGGAATCTGTGGGGTTGCTTCCGGCCGGGCAGAGTTCGGTCCACGCGCGCTCGGGAACCGTTCCCTGCTCGCCGACCCCAGGGGCACACGCACCAAGAGCCAGGTCAACCAGATCAAGAAACGCGAGCCCTTCCGCCCCCTCGCCCCCGCCATTCTCGTCGAACATGCAGAGCAATACTTCGAACTTCCAGCCAACGCCTCCGAGTTGCCCTACATGCAACTCACGGTTCGATGCAAAGATCCGGAAAATTTTCCTGCGATCGTCCACGCAGACGGAACTGCCCGTGTCCAGACCGTCTCGTGGGACGATAATCCCGGCTTCCACGAACTCCTGACCGCCTTTCACGAAACGACCGGGTGCCCCATGCTTCTCAACACCTCGTTGAACATCAAGGGGCAACCCCTGGTGAACACGCGTGCAGACGCCGAGGAATTCACCCAGAACTATGGCGTTACCTGCTGGTGACAACGCGCATGGAGGGTCCGCGGTGAGCGCGCTTCGCAGCGCTTTCGGAGCATGAACACCATGGGTCCCGAGCAGCCCGAGTCAACCGAAAAGCGGGCGCCGGCAAAACCGGCCGAACAAGAGCCCCCGAAGCCCCGGCCCCGAAGAGTCTTC
>PBYF01000001.1 GCA_002729515.1 Deltaproteobacteria bacterium | reverse complement strand
CGGCTTTCCCGGGCAGAGAGTCCCTTGATATGGCTGGTAAAGCCGCTGTTGACATAGAGGATCTTTTCGTCGGATCCCGATTGGCTTCTGATGACGGGATGTTCAGACTGCGGATAGCCACCCTCGGGAGGTGTGGACTTATAGGCTCCGACATAGGGGAGTGCACCATCATGAACTGCCGTGAGCCCCGAAAGGAATTTCTTCATGGGGTCGGAGAGCAGCTCGTAGGCCATGTACATGTCGGCGTAGAGCGTGTCGCCGCCGCCGCAGGCGGGTGTCTCGCGGATGTAGAGCATCGAGCCCCAGAGCGGGATCTCTTCGCAGGTCACGTCCGCGTGCCAGCCGTCGCCGGGCGTGAAGGGAGAGTCGGCGTTGGTGTGGACGGGCAGGATCTCGGGGTGGGCGATCTTCGCGCCGCGCAGCTGCGGATGGATGTGCAGCTCGCCGAAGCGCCGTCCCAGATCCTCGTGCTGCTCGTGCGTCAGCTCCTGGTCGCGGAATACCAGCACCATCCAGTCCTGCAGGGCGCGGCGGACCTCCTTCTCCTGCTCGTTGGAGAAGGGCGCCGAGAGGTCGAGGCCTCGGATCTCCGCGCCGATGTGCGGCGTGAGGGTCGCGAGGTCGAAGCACGAGTAGTCGAGGTCGTGATCCGGGACCGGAACGTGATCGGGATGGTGCTCCAGGGCCATGTCGTCTCCTTTGGGGAATCGAGGCCGCGATGCCGGCTGGAAAAACTGCGGGCGGTGCCGAGCGCCCAGCTCCCCTGGGCGCTCGATGAGAGTATCTCATGCGTGCAGGGGTGGTCGGCGGGCGCTCCAATCGACCGCAGCCTCGAGCTGCGCGGCCACCCGAATCAGCACGTCTTCGCGGCCCGCGTCCGCCACGAGCTGCACGCCGACCGGAAGTCCCTCGGCGCTCATGTGGAGCGGCAGCGAGATCGCGGGCTGTCCGGTGATGTTGAAGGGGACGCAGAAGGGCAGGAGCGCCCCGGAGCGCATGAAGGCATCCATCGGCTTGTCCGCCGACGGCACGATCTCCCCCACCCGCGGCGATAGGCGCGTGATGGTCGGGGTCAGCAGCAGGTCGAAGCCATCGTCCCACCACTGCAGCATGCCGCGGCGGAAGTCGTTGTAGGCGTCGGTGGCGGCGACGAACTGCACGGCCGTCACCACCCGGAGGGGCTTGCCGTCGGGCTGGCGCTCGACGAAGCCGATGCTTGAGGCCGATCAGTCCGCACTGGCTCGCCGGATTCCGGATCGATCCGCCGCCGTCGCTCGCGTGGGCGAAGGGGACGAGCCCGGCGGCCGCGGCGGCGGCCGCACCGCCACTCGATCCACCCGAGGCGTGGTCCGTATTCCACAGATTGCGCGTCGGCCCGTAGGCGTCGGGCTCGGTAATCGACCACGCGCCGAGTTCGGGCACGTTGGTGCGCCCGACGACGACGAGCCCGGCTGCGAGAAAGCGCTGCACGATGTGCGACGTCGTCTGCGCGCGGTAGTCCACGCGCTTCAGGAAGCGCGTTCCGCAGTGGATCGGATCTCCGGCGCGGCTGCCCGCGCCCAGGTCCTTCAAGAGGAAGGGGACGCCGCGAAACGTCCCGTCCGGAAGGTCGCCGGCAGCTTCGTCGCGCGCGCGATCGAAGTGCTCGTGGATGACGGCGTTGAGCTCTGGATTCAGGCGCTCGATCCGCGCGATCGCAGCCTCGACCAGTTCGATCGGCTTCAGGTCGCCCCGGCGCACCAGCAGGGCCTGCTCCGTCGCGTCCGCCTCGGCCCATGCATCACTCATTCCGGTCTCCTGCCGTTCCAGTGCGGGTTCGCAGATGGCGACGCCCCAGACTAGCAGCCGCCACCGGCCGCACGGGGCCGCCTGGGGTTCGCCCCCGACCGCACGGGGCCGCCTGGGGTTCGCCCCCGACCGCACGGGGCCGCCTGGGGTTCGCCCCCGACGGGTTCTGCGGGCAGCGTCGGTACCTGGGTTGCCTGCTTTCCGGCAGTCGACTTCGGCTACTGCCGGTTCCATCGCCCGAATCACGAGATCGACTTCCCCCGGGCCGCACACGTCGTCCACTATCAGAGCGAGGAATACAACCTCGCGGTGGCGCTGCGACGGTGCACGCTCCAGCCGTTCATGTCCGCGATCTGCTACCTGCCGCTGGCCGCTTCTGGGCACAGGAGGTTCAAGCTGCGTTTTCCCCTGGGTCCGATCAGTAGAGCTTCGGGCACAGATCAGACCCCAGTGCGCGCCAGCTTGTCTTCTCAGGGACACACCAGCGACAAGTTCGCACTGGCCGCCTGAACCTTGACTCGCTGTCCCCAGGCGAAGTCTAGGTGATCGTCCTCGATGCCATCGCCGAAGATGACCCCGCCTTCGTTCATCTCCGAGACCACCGCCAGCGCCGTGCTCTGCTCGATCAGGCCGCAGGTGACATCGGTTCCAGTAGCAATACTCGGGAACGCCTCCCGGACGAAGAACGCGAGCCGTTTGTCCTCGGGCTTGGGGAGGTCGAGCACGTTGCCCCTCGATAGATTGATCGACCGAGCCCACCCGGTGGCTCCGGTTCCGGTCGATACGATCAGCCCCGAGGACGAATGCCGCTCCTCGTCTCCGGCTCTTCCGTGGACGACGTGGGCTGTTGTTCGTCTGGCCGCCGACGGGCCGGCCGGCGCGTCGGCATGCGAAGTTCCGTCAGCTCTCGGGCGTATACCGCACGTACATGTGGGTGCAGGAGCGCACCAGCGAGTTCGGGCGGAACTCGGGGCCACCGCGGGAGTACTCCATGTCGGGCAGGCGCTTCAGCACCTGCTCGAACGTCACCCGCATCTCCATCCGCGCCAGATTCGCTCCGAGGCAGAAGTGGGGCCCGATACCGAACCCCAGGTGCTGCGGATTTCGCTCCACCCGGAGCGTGTCTGGCTCGTCGTAGATCTCGGCGTCCCGGTTGATCGACGGGTAGAGGATGGCGACCTCCTGACCCTCCAGCAGCTGCTTGCCGCCCAGCTGGTAGTCCTGCGTCAGGGTGCGGCCCATGGTGCGTACGGGCGAGACCATGCGCACCATCTCCTCGACCGCGCTCGGAATCAGCGAGGGGTCGTCGAGGAGCTTCTGGCGCTCGCCCGGGTTCTCGATCAGCAGCTGCATGCCGCCGGAGATACCGTTTCGCGTCGTCTCGTTTCCGGCGATCATCAGGACGACCAGGAGCATGATGAGTTCGTCGTTGGCGAGTTCCATGTGCTCGGTGGATTCCCGGTTGAGCAGCGGCTCGTTTCCGAACTCCCGGTTGAGAAGTCCGTCGTCCTTCGCACCGACGAGGATGCTCATCAGGTCATCCTGCGGGCTCCTGCGTTTTTCCTCGATGAGCGTGGTGATGTACCGCCCGTACTCGACGAACGCCTGGCCGGCCTTCGCCACGACGTCGGGATCGTCCATGTTGCCCTGGGAGGCGATCAGGTCGTCCGACCACGCGGCGAACTGCTGGTGATCCACTTTGGGAATACCGATCATCTCGGCGATCAGCAGGATCGGGAGAGGCGTCGAGATGCTGGTGACGAAGTCGCACTCACTCAGCTTCGCGACCTTGTCGATCGCATCCGTGGTGATCTGCAGGAAGGTCTTCTCGAGCTTCTTGACCATGCGCGGCGTGAAGCCCCGGTTGATTTTCTTGCGCAGGATCCCGTGCCGCGGCTCGCCGTCGTCGATGAGCCCGGCGAGGATGTCGGTTCCGGGTCGAATCCCGAACTCGGAAGTGAAGATCTCCTGGTGTTTGGAGATGAACTCCGCGTCCCGGTACCCGGTGATCATCCACAGCCCGCTCTTCTCCGACCAGTAGACGGGGTCGTTCTCGCGCAGCCACTTGAGGCGCCCGTCCATCTCGTTTCCGACCCAGGCCTCCGAATCGACGAAATCGCAATCGATATCCATGTGGGCGTCTCCTCCGGGTTCGATTCGCGTAGCGTTCGACGGCAGAACTCATCGTCGAGCGCTCTATGCCGCAGCTCCATGCACGTGCATCCGCCGCATCGACCGATGCACGTCCAGTGTCGCACGATACGGCCCCAAAAGGGGGCAGACGCAAGGGTGGGGCAGGGGTGCCGGTCGCCCCGGGGCGATCAGCCGTTTCCCGCAGGTGGACGCCGCGCCGCGCGCGGGCGCGTCATCTCAAGTCGAAGTGATCCAGGCGCGGGTTGGCCATCTCGTCTCGGAAGCGGTCGAAGGTCCACGGCCAGACCGCCGGTACGCCGTTGGCGTCGAGATACCAGCTGTTGCAGCCGCTCTGCCAGATGGTCGACTTGGCGGCTTCCTTGCGCTCTTCGTCGAACTTCTCCATCGCCTCCTGCGAGACGCTCACCTCCTTGCACGCACCGGATCGAACCTGGTCGACCAGCTTCATGATGTAGGAGAACTGCAGCTCGGCGACGTCGATGAGGGAGAAGTTGCCGACGGGTCCGTTCGGCCCGTTCAGCATGAAGATATTCGGGAACTCCGGAATCGTGATCGCCATGTACGCGCAAGGGCCGTGACTCCAGACATCGTCGAGTTTCGTCCCGTTGCGGCCGATCACGTTCATCGGCCGCATGAAGCGGTCGACGCGGAACCCCGTGGCGAGGATCAGTACGTCGAGTTCGTGCAACTCGCCGTCCTTCGTCCGCACGCCGGTCTGCTCGATCCGTTCGATCCCCTCGGTGACGAGGTTCGCGTTGGGCTTCTGGATGGCGTCGTAGAAGTCCTCCGACATGATCAGGCGCTTGCAGCCCGCCCGGTAGTTGGGGCGGAGCTTCTCCCGGAGCGCCGAGTCCTTCACGCTGTTCTCGAGGTTCGCGACGCAGGTGTCGTGGATCATCCGGAGTTCGGGCGAGTTCGCGTCGATGACGGCGTTGGCGAACCCGTCGGCGAAACCCTTTGCGATGAACTCCCGCATCTGCTGCATCTTCTCGGGGTGTGCCCGGAAGTCGGCCTTCTCCTCCTCGGTGAAGGCGGGGTTCTCCTGGGGCGTTACCCACTGGGCGGTACGCTGGAAGAGCGAGAGCTCCTTCGCGTCGTCGATCAGCGCCGCCACGATCTGGATCGCGGTCGAGCCGGTTCCGATCACGCCGATGCGCTTGCCCGCGAGTTCTGCGTCGTGGTTCCAGCGTGCACTGTGGAACACCGTGCCCTGGAAGCTGTCGAGGCCCTCGATGTCGGGGTACGCGGGCTCGTGGAGGACGCCCGTCGCGGCGATTACGAAGTCGCCGGCGTCGGTCGATCCGTCGGACGTCTCGATCTGCCAGCGCCCGTCTTCGAATGCGCAGCGCGTGATCTTCTTGTTGTACTGGATCTCCTTGTCGATCCCGTAGCGCTCTGCGATGTCCACGAAGTAGGCCTGGATCTCGGCTCCCGGTGAGAAGCGATGGCTCCAATCGGGGTTCGGAGCGAAGGAGTAGCAGTACAGGTGCGAGGGAACGTCGCACGACAGACCGGCGTACTCGTTCTCCCGCCAGGTCCCACCGAGGCGATCGGCCTTCTCGTAGATGGCGTAGTCGAGGCCGGCCTCCTTCAGCTTGATGGCGCTGAGGATGCCCGACATTCCGGCCCCGATGATGATGAAGCGGGGCTCGCTGCTGGCGCCCTTGCCGTTGGTCGAATTCGCATTGCTCATTCTGTCGTCTCCCCGAAGATCTGCGGTTTCGGGCTCGTGATCAGGGCCCGGTACACGTGGGGTCGTGAGCCAGACGGCCGCTCCGGCCGGTGCGCCGGAACTGGATCCCTGGCCTATCTTTTCTCCACGCGAAATCGAGCATAGGGAGCCGTCGAGGGGCGGATCTTGTCCGGTTCGGCCCCGTGTCTGGTCGAATCCGGTCAGCAGCGAGAACCGTCCTTCTCGCTGTCGGGGTTACAGGCGGCGGGCTCGAATGGTGTCGGAAACCGCTTCGAAGATGAGTTCCTACGGTTCTGTCAACGCGATTCTGCCGCTCCTCGAGTACCTCGGGAACGAGGGCTTCGATCTCCGTCCGATCCTGGATAGGGCCGGCATTCCGGGGGAGGCCCTCGAGGACACCCGAAAGCGCTTTCCCAAGGCGGATATCGAGGCGTTGTGGCAGGTCGCGAGCGAGGTCACCGGCGATCCGGCCATCGCGTTGCACGTCTCCGAGGGGGCCAAGGCGAAATCGCTGGGCGTCATCGGCTACCTGGCCTCGGCGAGCGAGTCGGTTCGCAGCTCGCTCGAGCTGGTCAAGGGCCTGACCCCGCTGCTGCTGGAAGACATCGAGTGCGAGCTGGAGAGCGAGGGCGAGGTCGCGTTCTTCCGCTGCCACACCGGCGCCCCCTCGCAGGCGAATCACTTCATCGTGGAGTACTCGATTGGCCTCACGGTCACGATGAGCCGGCTCATCGGGGCGGCGGGGACCGACCCGCTCGAGGCGAGATTCTCCTACTCGGCCCCGGCGCACGCGGACGATTACGAGCGGATCCTGAAGCTCCCGGTCCGCTTCGATGCGGAGGAGGACGGGGTGCTGTTCCCGATCTCGATGATGGACGGCGTGAACCCGTCCGCCGACGCTGCGCTGCGCCACGTGCTCGAGGAGTACGCAGCCGACCAGCTCGCCAGGATCCCCACCACGGCTCCGTTCTCGCAGCGCGTCCGCGCCTGCATCCTCTCGATACAGCCGATGGGCGGCTTGACGTCCGAGGCCGTCGCCGCCCATTTCTCCATGAGCGAGCGCACGCTGCGCCGCCGCCTCAAGGACGAGGAGACGAGCTACCAGGAGATCCTGGACGACGTGCGTGCCGAGCTGGCGAGCCACTACCTGACGAAGGAGAAGCGCGCGATCGAGGAGGTTGCCTTCCTCCTCGGGTTCTCGGATCCGAGCGCCTTCACCAAGGCGTTTCGCCGCTGGACCGGGCAGACCCCGGCCGACTTCGTGCGCGCCAGCTGACGCCCCGCGCGGACGGCACATCGTCACGCGGGCAGGGTCTCGCCCCGTCGCGTGACCCTAGGCCCGGACGGCGAGCGGGCTCTGCGGTTCTCCGAGCAGGTCCTTCACCACCTCGCCGCCCTTCAGTACGGCCAGCACGTTGGCCGGATCCGCGAGGCAGGTGATGTCCTGGAGCGGATCCCCGTCGAGCACCACCACGTCGGCCAGTCGCCCGGCTTCGATGCGACCGAGGTCGCCGCCGTGGCCCATCAGCTCTGCGCCGTTGCTCGTGGCCCAGCGGATCACCTCGAGCGGCGAGATGCCGAGCTGCTTCACGTAGAAGACGAGTTCCGCGGCGTAGTCGCCGTGGGGCATGATCGGCGTGCCGAAATCGTCGCCCACCACCATCTTCACGCCAGCCGCCACGGCGTCGGGCATGGCGCGGCAGGTGTACTCGAAGTCCTCGCGCACGCCGCGGATGCGCGCCAGCGTGTCGTCGAGCGATTCGGGGAAACCCTCGTTGATCTGCAGCGTGCGCTCCGCGTGGTCCCAGTTCTCCGCCACCTCGAGGAATCGCACCGTCCAGAGCATGCTGGGCACGACGAAGCTCCCCGCCTCGAGGATTGCGTCGATGCACTCCCGGTCGATGCGGTCGGCGTGGTCGATCACGTCCACACCGGCCCTCGCACAGGCGAGAATGCCGTCCCGGGTCGCGACGTGTGCACGCACCAGCTTGCCGAGCTCATGGGCGGTATCGACGCAGGCGTGCAGCTCGTCGGGGGTCTGGTAGATCGTTCCACGCGCGGGCATCGAGCCGTGGCCCGCACTGGCGGAGATCTTGACGATGTCCGCGCCCTTGCCGAGCTCCGAGCGAACTGCACGCCGCCAGCCGTCCGCACCGTCGGCCTGCAGGGTGAGCCCGGTGTTGCCCAGTTCCATGAACCAGTTGCGGTTGTTGGAGTAGTCGGAGTAGTCGCCGGTAGTCACGAGCTCCCGCGTGCAGGCCAGGTAGCGCGGGCCGCGCACGTGACCGGCCAGGATCGCCTCTTTCAGCGCGACGTCGATCACGTGTGCGTTGCTCGATCCCACCGCGCCGGTGTAGCCGTGGTCGAGGCAGATGCCGGCGTTTTTCGCCGTCAGCATCGCGAGATAGGCGGGCGAGCCCTCGAGCCCCAGCGCCGGCGCGCCCACTCCCTCGCCGAACGCGCCGAAGTGCGCGTGGAAGTGGCACTGGAACATCCCGGGCATGAGCGTCTTGTCGGAGAGATCGACCATGCGATCGCCGGGCCGCGAGTCGGGTGCAGCACCTGCCCCGACGTGGGTGATGCGCTCGCCCTCGACTATGACCGTGACGCCGCGCTGTGCGGGGTTGACTCCGTCCACCAGGTTGGCGCTCGTGAATACGATTCTCGGCTGTGTCATGGCTCGATCCCCTGCTTCCATTCTCGTTCGCGACCAGTCATCGCGCGGGCCCGTGCGAGCTGCCGGCGGATGTGCCTGGCGACGGCGGGTGCGTCCGCTCGATGGGCGCGACCGGCCAGGCCACGAGCCGGATCTGCATGATGCCAGAGCTGGCCGCAGCCATCACGTCGGAGCTCGAATGCTTCGCCCTGCGGGGCCGGTGGGGCTGGGAGGCCTGCGAATGGCGCGACTGCCCGCGCGATCCTGAAAATGGCGAGATGTTCGAGGAGAAGAACTGCACGTGCCTCCGGCGCGGCGGAAACACGCAGTGGACCCCGCGCTGACGATGTCACGTCGAGCTCTGGATCTCCGCGGCTCGGCCGTCTTCTGCGTCGACAGCTTCGCCCAGCCGGCATGCTGTGACTCCTTGGCCTCCGACGAGGTGTCCGTCGACTGCACGTGCGATTCTGCCAGCGTGGGTTTCCAGACCGCCCGCGGAGCCCGTACACATACTGGTCGACACCGGGCTTTCCCGCTCCCGGATCCACGACCCCCGCTTGCTACACTCTCCGCCCGAGGACAAGCCATGAGCGCTGCCCCGGCTCCCTCCGGCTGGCAACCTTCGCCCCGGATACAGAAGCTCCATGCCGACCACTCGCGCAGCGTGCCCGCGATCGGTATCGAGCGTGCGCTGCACTACACGGACTACTACAAGAAGCTTGCACCCACTGGCGCCTCCGCGCTGCGGCAGAGCGCCGAGAGCCTGGCTCACCACCTGGACTGCCGCTCGATCCGCATCTTCGACGACGAACTGATCGTCGGAACCCACACCGAGCATCGCATCGGGGCCATCTGTCATATCGAGAAGGCCGGGGCGGCCATGCTCGAGGATGTGCTCAGCTTCGAGACGCGCGACGTCAATCCGCTCGCGGTCCCGCCCGGCACGAAGTGGAAGCTGCTGCGCAAGGTCGTTCCGTACTGGCTCAATCGGAACCTCGCAATGCGCGCGTTCCCACTTCGGGAGAAGGTCAAGTACGCGGGCGATCAGTTGAATGCGCTCCACTTCGCCATCAACGAGGCGGCGGGCGTCGCCCACTTCCTGCCCGACTACGGCGAGCTGATCCTGTTGGGCACTCGCGGCCTGCGCGACAAGATCCAGCAGCGCCGGCAATGCGGTGCGCTGCCCAAGGACGGCGACGAGTACCTCGAGGCGAGCCTGCTGGTCCTCGACGCGATCGATCGCTTTGCCGACCGATACCGCATCGAGGCAGAGCGACTCGGTCGCGACGACATCGCGGGTGTGCTTCGGCGGGTGCCACGCGATCCGCCGCAGAGCCTCCGCGAGGCCCTGCAGCTGATCTGGCTCTTTCAGCTCGTGATCCAGATCGAGTCGGTCGACCAGGGCATCAGCCTGGGGCGGATGGACCAGTATCTGCTGCCCCTCTACCGCCAGCAGCGAGAGCGCGGCGACCTCGATGACGGAGAGGCGCGCGAGTTGTTTGCGGCCGTCTGCATCAAGCTCTCGGAGGTGATCCCGCTCTTCTCGCGGCGGGCCACCGAGTACTACGCGGGTCTGCCGAGCGGCCAGGCGCTCACGATCGGCGGCGTGGACGCCGAGGGCAACGACGCCGCCAACGAGCTGAGCTTCCTGCTGCTCGATGTCATGGAGGGGTTCAAGACCCGCCAGCCCAACTGGCATGCCCGCATCAGCCGAGCCTCGAGCCCCGGTTACGTGCAGCGCGTCATCGAGGTCGTCGCGGGCGGCGGTGGCTCGCCGGCGCTCTACAACGACGACGTCATCATGCCCGCCATGGTGCAGCGCGGCAACGCCGCGGAGAAGGTCTGGAACTACGCGACCGTGGGCTGTGTGGAGCCGGCGCTCTCGTGCGAGAGCTTCACGTCTTCCGACGCGGCGATCTTCAACCTGGGTATCGCGATGGAGTGGCTGCTGGCGGGTCGCGGCCGCCTCGGCAAGGACGACGCCGGCGAGCGACCGTGGCTCCGCGAGATCCACAATCTCGACGAAATGCTGGCCGAGCTCGAGAAGCAGACAGCCGAGCGGATCGACCAGCTCAAGAGCTCGCTCGACGCCATCGAGCGTGCGGGCGCCGAGTACTATCCCACTCCGTTCTCGTCGCTGCTGATCGGCGGCTGCATCGAGAACGCCACCGACTCGACACGCGGCGGCGCCTGGTTCAACGCCTCGGGCATCCAGGGTGTCGGTGTGGCGGATCTCGCAAACTCACTCGCCGTGATCGACGAGCTGGTCTTCGAGAAGGGTCTTTACGACCTCGAAGACTTCGCCAACGCCTGCGCGACGAACTTCGAGGGGCAGGAGCTGATGCTCGCCCGAGCGCGCAAGGTTGCGGCGTTTGGCAACGACTCGCCGCGCGTCGACGCGCTGGCCAATTGCGTGGCACTGCTCTTCGACCGCGTCGTCTCTCGCCACACCAACACGCGCGGCGGTCGCTGGATGCCGGGCTACTACTCGATGACGTGCCATCAGGGCTTCGGCCAGCGCATGGCCGCCATGCCGTCCGGGCGCCTGGCGGGCCGGCCGCTCGCCGACGGCCTGGCGCCCACCGACGGCTCCGACCTGCTCGGCCCGACGGCCTCGCTCAACTCGGTGGCCCGGCTCGACCACAGCCGCTTCGGCAACGGAATCAACCTGAACATCAAGTTCGACGCGGGCACTGTTGCGGGGACCGAGGGGCGTGCCGCACTTCAGGCACTGGTCGGCGGCTACTTCGCCCAGGGCGGGATGCAGGTGCAGATCAACGTGCTCGACCCGGCCGTCCTCGAAGAGGCCATGCGCGACCCCGGCAGCCATCGCAATCTGCTCGTCAGGATCTCGGGCTACTGTGCGTACTTCGTCGATCTGACACCCGCCATGCAGCAGGAGTTGATCGATCGCACGCGCCAGTACGCGCGATGACACCGACTGCTCCGGTCTTCGACATCCAGCGCTTCAGCCTGCACGACGGGCCGGGCATCCGCTCGCTGGTCTTCCTGAAGGGATGCTCGCTCCGCTGCCCCTGGTGCCAGAATCCCGAGTCACAGGATCATGTGCCGGTGGTGGCCTTCTATCGGGACCGCTGTGGCGAATACCTCGAGTGCGAGGCTGCCTGCGAGGATAGTGCGATCCTGCACGGAAGTTTCCGTATCGATCAGGCAAAGTGCACGCTATGCGGCCGCTGCGTCGCCGCCTGCCCGAGTAGTGCGCTTCGGCTCATTGGCGAGGCGCACACACCCGAGCAGTTGATGGAGAAGTTGCGCCCCGACGTTCCCTATTTCGTGAGCTCGGGTGGCGGCGTCACGTTCACCGGTGGCGAGCCGCTTCTTCATCCGCACTTTCTCGATCGGGTAATCGATCTCTGCAGGGCGGAGTCCATCCACACGAACGTCGAGACGGCGGGTGTGTTCTCGTTCGACAGGTGGGAGGCGATCCTGCGGAAGCTCGATCTGATCTACTTCGACCTCAAGCTGATGGATCCCGAACAGCACGCCGAGCACCTGGGTGACGGCTACGAGACGATTCGGCGCAACGCGCTCGCTCTTGCAGAGAAGGAGCATCCCGTCGAGTTCCGCATGCCGGTGATTCCGGGCTTCACGGACACGCGCGCCAACATCGACGCGGTGGCCGCGCTGCTGCAGCGAGTGCATAAGGCGGGCATCCACCTGCTCGCCTATCACGATATGGGCGAGGCGAAGATCGACATCATTCAGGGCTCACAGCCGCGGCTCGGCCTGGCAAGGCTCTCTTGGCAGCGACTCGCCGAGGCGCAGGACAGCTTTCGCGAGCGGGGCATCGAGATCCTGAACGATGCGTGAAGGACCGTGGACGGCGCGTGGCCATCGCTTGCGGGCTGATGCGGTGGCTCGATCGCTCTTCGACCGCCACCATCCCGCGGCCTCAGCCTCGAGAACACCGGCGCGTGGGGAGCATTACCGCCGGCAAGCTGGCCGGCTTCACGCTGGTCGATGTGGCGACTGGCTTTCGGAGCGCCAGACGGGCCCCACCGTGCGCTAACCCGCTGCGGAAAGTTTCGCCACCAGAGCCCATCCTCCCAGCCCGACGAGAACCAGGGGCAGACCTGCAAGACCCAGAGAAAGGGCCGAAAAACCGGCAAACGCGAGCACATCGCGCAGCCCTGCGGGCCCCTCGCGTGCCTCCAGTCCCGAAGCCCTGCGAACATCGGAGATGTTGCGGTCGAGTAGTTCATCGCCGTACGCCTGCGCGTAGAGGTTGCTCGAATGGCGACCGCGAACAAAAGCCCGGAAGGTCTTCGCTGGAGAGATGACGAGGCCGGCGGACATGGCCCAGAGGTTCAGGACCCAGGCAGCGAGAAAACCGCGGCAACCGCTCGCTACCTCCCACGCACCGATCTGGGCCTCTCCCATCCAATCCGCTCTGTAATCCGTCAATGCGTGGTGGAGATCGTGATCCCGAAGGGCCCTTACCCGAGCCGCCGTATTGGGAAACCCTACCCACATTCCCAGGACGCGAAACCAGACGAAACGAGCTTCGTATCCCCCGTCCGCGGGGAGACCCGCCGCTTCGAAAAAGGCAAGCTTCGCTTCGCGCAGGGTGTTCCCCCCCTGCGCCGATCGCTCGTCCACAGGCTCAGGGGTGGCGGCTTCACGTTGAGGCAAATGTTTCACGGCAATACCTTTGCGAGTTCTCGTTCGAGGGCGCGCTCCGAAAGCCGTCCCCACCCCAGAACGCGGTCCCGGAAACACAGCACGGGGATGCGTTCCCCGTATTCTTCCAGCCAGCTCGCATTCGTCTCGATATCGACCTTGCGCAGGCACAAGCCATGGTGTGCGGCCAGGCGTTGCGCCGCGGGAAAACCGTGGTCACACAGTGGACAGTCTCGCTTCGAAAAGAAGATCAGTTCGTCGACCATCGTGTCCCTCGGGTCCGGGTCCCTGCCGAGCATAGGAAGTTCCAGCCGCGTTTCCCCGGGGTCCGACCAGTAGAGATTTCATCCGATGGGAATCTATGGCAGCCGGACGCAGCATCCGTCTGGCCGGTGTCGATCCCGCGGCGGTTCCAGTCAGGTCGTCGTCTTGTTTCAGCTCGCCGCCCAGGCGCGTGCCTTCGCCTCGTCGCTGAAGAAGGCGGTCTCGCCACGGAGGACCTCACCGGCGACGCGGCTCAGGACCTTTTGCCAGGACGCATCCCCGAGGATGGCGGCGCGCGCGATCACGCTTCGGTGTCCGAAGATCAGCGAGAGGTGATGGCCGAAGGCCGAGAGTCCCTGCCAACCCGTAAACTCGCGCAGGTCGATGACGATCCGCGCACCGTCAACACCGGCCAGAGCGTTGTCGATCCGCTCGCCCAGGTCGTCGTACAGGCGGTTCTCGAGCTCCCCGAGGATACGCACGTGCAGTACGCCGTCTTCCATTTTGAAATGGACCGCGCCCAGGGATTCCTCGAGCCAACGGCGTGCCTCTTCGGTTTCCGCAGCACCGAAAATCCGCACCGGGCACGGAAATAGCGGAGCGAAGGCGCGCATGGACACCCGAAGCCACTTCACGTCCGTCGCCATGGCGCACCGCTCCCAGGCTCCCCACATCTCGACACCCAGCTTGGTGTCGTCCCACGCCGCCCCGAGATCGTAGCCCTCGAAGCCGTCACCAATCACTGCAAGCGCCCGCATCTTGCCGTGCTCGCGCCCGAGCTCGCGCAGCCTGGGGATCATGTTCTCCTCGTAATCGCGCGTCGTGACCTGTCCCGTGATGTCAATGACAACGAGGTTCCCCGTAGGGTTGCTGATTTCGATCATGGAGCCCTTCCTTCCTGTTTTGATTGGTGGGGGTTACGCGACGCCGTGGACACGACCGAGGATGTAGGCGTGTCCCAGGTGTCGACCGGAGCATAGGCAGTTCGAGCTGCGTTTTCCCTGGGTCCGACGAGTAGCGCTTCTGTCCAGTACGGGCCGGAGAGGGGATCAGGGGCCGGAGAGGGGATCAGGGCGTTTCTGGGCCGACACGCACCATATGCACGGCTCGGGGCGAAACCCGCCCCCTGGTCTGCCGATCGTGTCGAAGCCCATCGAGATCACGGTCGAAGGGTTGGCCCGCGTCCCGCCGGCAGGGCGGGCCCCTAGAATTCGATGCCGGCCGAGAGCCCACCGTAGATCTCGAAACCGGGCGCAGGTTCGAAGATGAGGTCGGCTGCACTCCACTTCTCTCCGGTGCGCACATTGTCCATGTACTTGGCATCGAGGAGATTGTTGAAACTGAGTTGGGGCGTGACCCGCCAGGCACCAAATTCCATCCGCCAGCCGGCTCTCACGTCGAGAACTCCGTAGGGATCTGTCTTGACCTGGTTCGCATCGTCTGCGTAGAACGAACCCACGTACCGGCCTTCGAGAGACAGGAAGAGGCCTCCGGGGTGGTTGTACTGAAGCGCCAGGTAGAGCAAATGCTCGGGCACCCCGGGGACCTGGTTGCCATTGAAGTTCTCGCTGCCATTGGAACTCTGATGGTCGATGAAGGAAGATTTCGAAAAGGTGTAGGCTGCGGTCGCGAGGATGGGCTCGATGGGCTGCCAGTAGGCACCCAACTCGACGCCGGTGCGGTCTGAGCGACCTGCGTTGCGGTAGAAATCCTCGCCCTCGACATCGAATTTCAGGATCTCGTCATCGATTTTGATGTAGTAGGCCGCCAACTCGTAGCGCAACGTACCGGGCAGGAGCCCTTTCACTCCCAGTTCGTAATTGACCGCTCGTTGCGGCGAAATATTTGGATCAAAGCCGCCTTGATCCGGCCTCCGCAATTCAGTGGTGGTCGGGGGCTCGAAAGACGTCGAGATCCTCAAGTAGGGGTTGACGCCCTCGTGCGGATTCCAGCGCAACGTCCCACTGGGGCTCCACTCCGAATAATGCAACACACTCGATTCACCACCACCCGCGACCAACCGGTCGGTCACGTCGTAGCGGAGCCAGTCAAAACCCAATGAGAAGCCCAGGGTCCAATCCGCAGGCAATTCCCATTCGTCCTGAATGAAGGCACGCAGACTCAGCACGTCCTCCAACTGGTCGATCGTCTTGCCACCCACGATACCGCCATCGATCGAACGCCGGCTCCGGTCGTCGTTCTGCATCTCGAAGCCTCCTCCCACCAGCAACTGATTGAAAAGCCCGAAGGGCGCGCTCTCGTACACGTGCTGAAGGCTGGCTCCTGAAAAAATCCGATCGAGTTTCCCTACCGCGCCAATCAGGTTTTCGCAGGCAAAAGGGCTCTGAAAAGCCAGCCGGTTCGAGAAATCGCGCCACCCCACCCAACCCGTCGCCGTTGTTTCGTTGGCCGCGTTGTGAGCGTGACGGTACTTGAGCGCACCACTGAATTGATTGACGCTTTCGCCAGCGTCGAGTGTGGTGTTACAGGCCTGAGCCTGGTGACGGTTATCGGAGACCTGCGCCGCCGAGAGCGCACCCGAATCCTGCGCCACGGGGCCATAGACGAGGTTCGCATAGCCGATGAGTTCGGAGTCGTCGTCGATGGCCCACTCCACGCGGCCGTTGAGGACGTTGCTCTCCATGTGGCTGTGCCCGCGGTAGCCACCTGTGACCTGGCGAGACAATCCGAGCAGGATCCCGACGGGCCCGGTCTTCCCCATGGCCTTGGCGTCGTAGCTCTGATAGCCGTTGCTGCCCGCCTGCGCCCGAACGGAAAAAAGCGGGACCTCCGGCACCGGTTCACTCTCTACGCGAATCACGCCGCCCGCTGCACTCCCGTAGAGCGATGCCGACGGGCCGCGCATCACCTCGATGCGTCCCGTGGTCGTGAGTTGCAGGGTATCGACTTGGCCTTGACCATCGGGAAGGGTGGTCGGAATCCCATCGATCAGCAGGCGAATGCCGCGGATGCCGAAGCGCGCCCTTGCGCCGAAGCCACGAATCGAGATCCGGAGATCCTGGGAAAAGTTCTGACGGTTCTGGGTAAAGACGCCGGGTACGGCCAGCAAGGACTCGCCGAGCGTCAGTTGCTGGCGCGCAAATTGAATGGCCTGCTGGTCGACCACACTCACCGCGGCGGGGACCTGAAGCACGGTCTGCGGCACGCGATCGGCGCGAACGACGATCTCCTCGACCGGATCGACCTCTGCATCCGCGAGAGTTTCCGCGCGCAACGGGTCGTCACCCTCAGGAAGCGTCTCGGGAGCCTCGGTGAGTTCTTCTGCTTCGGGTTCCGTGGCGATCGCAGCCCACGGAGCGATCACGGCGAGAGATAGAACGAGGAGAGTGGTCTTCCAGGGGGAGCTTCGCCGGGAAGGATCTCGACCCGAGTGGAGCTTTGTGGCCATCGGAATCGATCTCTCCTCGTGGAGTGGGGCACCCGCGTCAAAGCTGCATGTCGACGAATGGGTGTCTACGGTGCGGAGCAGACCAACGGGCTTCGACTCCACCCAGCACCTCACGGCCAGTCCCCCGATCGGCCTCGATGGTGATGACGTGCACTGCACCTCGGACGTCCAGGCGAGCCATCGCCCCGGAGATCGACGCGTTGACCTCGGCGGCTGGTACGACACACGGCTTCGCCAGGCGAGTTCAGGCTGGCGGTTCGCTTCGAGCACACTCCACGTCACCTGGCGAAAGGGGCCTGAGGAACTCTCGAGCATAGGAGGTTCGAGCTGGGTTTTTTCCGGGTCCGATTGCTTCAGTTGATGGCTTCTTCCCTTCGGGAACACTCCTCGGGGTCTCAGGCCCCGTGATGCGTCCCTTAGGTTAGAGCATCCATTTGTCCGAATGTGGCTGTCGGGATGCAGGGGTGTGGTCGAACGGTGTCTCGACCATCTGGCCTGCTCGCAATTCCAGCTTCTCCGCTTGGCGCAGGACTTCCCTTCGCCGCTTCGTGTAGTATCGGGAGGCGGCTCGGCCTAGCAGAAGCGAGCGGCTCCTTGACAGGTGCGGTGCCGGAGGAAAGGCTCCAGACCTGGAATCCCGCCGGGACCTGGGGCCCGCAGCTTCCGGGTCCGAGATCGAGAGGAGGCCACGATGCCGGATTCCCAGGTCCAGCGGCAGCTCGAGGCCATCGAGCGCGACGGCTACACGATCGTCGAAGACGTTCTCGAGCCCGACTCCGTCGAAGCGATTGGCAAGCGCGTTCGCGAGATCGAGAAGCAGACCCTGGGCGAGACCGAGCGGGGAAGGCCGATCGACGGGAACTCCCAGCTGCGCACGGCCGGGCTGCTGCGGCTGGATCCACTCTTCTGGGAGATCCCGGTCCTGGAGGGCCTGCTCCCCGTAGTCCAGGGGATCCTGGGGGCAGAATGCCTTCTCACCGCGTTCTCGGCGATCGACCTGCTCCCGGGTGAGAACCGGCAGCCGATCCACCCGGATGATGCACTCATACCACTCCCGCGGCCTCATCAGCCGGTGGTGTGCACCTGCATGGTTGCCATCGACGCTTTCACCAGCGAGAACGGTGCCACCCGTCTGCTCCCCGGCAGCCACAAGACGGCTGGGGTGCCGGACTACGGAACCGACCATCGCGAGGTCGAAGGCATGATCGCGGCCGAGATGCGTGCGGGCAGTGCGGTCGTATTCAACGGCGCCCTGCTTCACCAGGCCGCCGACAACGAAAGCGATGCTCCACGCCTCGGACTGCAGGTCTCCTACTGCGCCCCCTGGATCCGGCCCTTCACCAACTTCTTCCTCTCCATTCCCGAGGAGGAGGTCGCGCGGTACCCGAAGCCGCTGGTGGACCTGCTCGGCTACAAGGACTTCGACGGAATCGGCTCGACGAAGAAGGGCCCCGCCGTCACTTCCTATCGGGAGAGCTACGGACAGCTCTACAAGAGGCGGGCCGAACGCCTCAGGAACGCCTAGACGATCGGGCAAGGATCGACTGGAACGAGACGCATCCTCGGAGCAAAGCGATGAACCAGAGTGAACTCGAATCCCGTCTACACGACATGGAGGTCGACGGGTTTACCATTCTCCACGACGCGATCGATGAGGACTTCAGGCTGGGCATCCTCAACGGGATCCGAGAGATCGAGGAGCAGACTCTCCAGGATCTCAAGCCGGATGAGGCCGAGGAGGACAGTTCGTTCTACCGAACGGCGGGCATCCTGGAGGCCGATCCGCTGTACTGGGGCATCCCGATCCACCCGGATGTCCTGCCGATCGTCGAGGGGGTGCTCGGTCCGGATTTCCTGCTCTCGCAGGTCTCTGGGATCGACCTCAAGCCCAAGACGAAGAATATCCAGCCTCTCCATCCCGACGACGCGTTGATTCCGCTGGAGCGGCCCCACCCGATCCCCATCGGATGCACGGCGCTGTGGTGCATCACGGATTTCCGCCATGAGACGGGGGGGACGCGAGTGCTTCCCGGCAGCCACAAGATCGAGAACATCGACGTCCCCTGGGACTCAGATGCGACCAACGAGCTTCCGGGTCTGGTCCAGCCCGAGGTGAAGGGTGGCGGCATCATCGTCTTCGACCACGCGCTCTTCCACGGCGCCGCCGACAACCACTCGGCCGAATGGCGGTTGGGGATCCAGTGCTCCTACCACGCTGGCTGGATCCGGCCCTACAACAACCACTTCCTCTCGCTTCCACGCGAACACGTGGCCAGGTACCCCGAGCGCCTCGCCGACCTGCTCGGCTACAAGACCTATCGCGGCGCCATCGGAACGATCACCGTCCCGGGCACCAACCGCTACGCCACGTCGGCGTTCCGCCCGCCGCGAGACGCACTCGAGGGGCCCGTCAGCTAGGAGGGGCGACGCGTCCCCGCGGATAGGAAGTCCACGGGGTCTTCGAGGTCCGAATAGAGGCGGGCGAGGGGATCAGGTCCCGGATGCGAGATGGCCCGTGCTCGCAAGACCCGCTCTGCTACTGCCAGCCGACGACCTCGTAACCGTGTTTGGCGAGGCAATGGTTGACGAAATCCTCGTAGGTCGGGTTCGGCTGATTGCTCTTGTAAAGGCCAGCGAGAATGCCACCGGCTGCCCCCACTGCCGCACCGATCGCAGCGCCTTCACCCGCGTCTCCACCGATCGCACCGCCGATCGCTCCGAGCGCAGCGCCGCCGGCCGCCCCGCCCACGCCGTACTCCGCGGCTGCCTTTACCTGACTGTGATTCTGCACGTACTCCCTGGCCAGGGTCTCACAGTAGGCGATATCGCGCTTGGACTGCGCCTCACCCGCCTTCTCCAGGTGCGCGTTCGGGTAGAGGACGGGGGCCGGTGTGGTGCATCCCAGCACCGCCCAAACGTTTGCGATGGCAACCAGCAAAATGAAGGGCCGCGTGTGGCGATGCACCATCGGAAGCCTCCTTGCGTGCGGGTTGAACGTGTGAGTCGGTAGGTTCGCAGTGGCAGTTGGGAAGTTCAAGCCGCGCTTTCCCGTGCGGGGGCCTGATCCCCTCGCCCGCCTCGATTGGACAGAATGTCTCCTATTCGGACCCGAAGAAAATGCAGCTCGAACTGCTGCTCACAGCGGCCCCGCCTACTCCGAGACGATCGTCGCCTTCTTGACATAATCGAGCTTCGGGAACTCCTCCGCGAGGTAGGCATTCCCCTTGCTCTGGAGCAGGCTCTGGTTCGGCCCCTTGCCCCGCGGCGCGCTTTCGCCGTAGCCCCAGTAGATCGACTCGAGGGCCTTCATGTCCCGCAACTTGCCGAAGGGCGCGAAGCCGTTCTTATCCAGTCGCGAATTGTCCACGAAATTCACGAAGATCTGGGTGGTGCGGCTGTTCGGCCCCGACCTGGCGAAGGTCACATACCCGGCCTCGTTGGACTCTTTGACCGGGTCGTCTTCGATCACCGCGGCCTTCCAGGCGGCACTGACCTCCGGGTCGCCGTTGATCCCGAACTGGGCCATGAACCCCTTGATGACCCGGAACAGCGCGACGTCGTCGAAGAAGCCGATGTTGACCAGGTTGTAGAAGCGATCTGCGCCGGTGGGTGCCCAGGCCCGGGTGACGTCGATGAGCATGTCGCCCTTCGTCGTCTCGAACTTGACCGTGAAGGTCTCGGGAGCCTGCTCGGTCGCCTGGGCGGGGTCGAGCATTCCGGCGTGGTAGGCGGCCCGCTTTTCAGCGATGGATTTGACGGGGGGAGCAACGGGAGCCGGGGCCTCCGGAGGCGGTGCGGCCGCCTTGGAAGGCGCCTCGACTTCTGCCGGGCTGGATCCGTCTCCCCCGCACGCAGCGAGAGAAACCAGCAGCAGGCCGGACGGTAGGATCTGGCGAAGGTGCATCCCAATTCCTTTCGTTCAAGGTCGCGCATCGTAGCGCACGCTGAGCGTAGGAAGAACCGCTGGCCTTCGCGATCCCGGAACGGTGGTGCTCGGCACGCCCCGGGTCGCCCCTCGCACTCGCAGGCGTCTGCTCGAGTGTCTCGCTGGCGTAGAATGTCTACTACTCGGACCCAGGGGAAACGCAGCTTGAACTTCTTGTGCTCACCGGAGAGGCGGTTTCCTTCGAGTTGCCCCCGGTCGGAGCCACCGTACTGCTGGCAAAGGGCCTACCCGGAGTTATAGGCAGTTCCCGCGTGCTGCTTGAATTGTCGCTGCCTCATTCGAGGAGGGTCACCCGGTCCCCTCGGCCAACTTCTCCGGGCTGGTCCACGATGGCGTAGACGCCCAGATTCCCAGCCGCCTCCCGCACCAGCGTTCTCATGACTCGCGCGTCCTTTGGAACCTGGGCGAATCCGTGTGTCGTCATGACGCACCGGATGCAGGAAGAGTGGATCGAAAGCACCGCGCTTCCGATCTGGACCCGGCGGCCGATCCAATCCTGCTCGGGGAAGGAGCCCAAATCCGTACAGGCGGTCTCCCCTTCGGATTCGCCCTCGATCAGGAGGTTCGGGCGAAAGCGTCGGACATCCATCTCGACACCAGGTGCCGCCTGGGCGAGCGATTCCAGCGAGCGTCGAGTCAACAGCAACAACGGAAAGGCATCGAAGAACGGTCCGTTTCGGGCGTAGATCTCGAGGAGCTCAGGGGGCGGGTTCGAAAAATCGGGTAAGGGTTCGCCCTCTTCCCTCGCCATGAGATCCTGCATCTCATCGGCCAGAGAGAGCCCATCTCGGGGCCTGGCCTGGCGCGCTTCGGGCACTACGGGCCAGAGGGTCACGTCGCGTCCGATGACTTGTGCCACTCGTTCGGCGGCTCCCGTGGCGTTGGCCCGGAAGGTCTCTCCATTCGGGAGTCGGATCTGCGGTACGAGATCGCCGTCACTGTCGGCGGCGTACCAGGCGCTGCAGCTCATCAGGGCGGCGCTTCTCTTGCCGACGAAGAAGTCCCCCCGCGCCTCGTCACGCACGCCCCATGCGCGATCGCCGGGGATCCCGTCCTGTCCCAGCGCCGTTGCATCGAGCTGCTCACCTAGCATGCTCTTTACCGGGTAGCGGAAGATCTGGGCGACAGTCCCCACTCTTGTCATACGCCCTCCACCTGCTGCGTGCCTGCTCGTCGAAGTGCCTACTCGAGCACAGCTACTGCGCTGATCTCTACCAACATCCCCTCAGCTGCCAGCCCCTGGACGCCGATCATGCTGGACGCATTGGGGGGGAAGGGCTTGCCGTCGAGCGCTTCGGCCATGGCTCGTCCGAAGATGGCTACCTTTTCTGGCGAGATTTCCACGACGTACATGGTCGTGCTCACGATATCCTCGACGCGACCACCCAGCGATTCCACTGCCGTCCTGAGGTTCCGAAACGCCTGAACCGTCTGAGCGTGGAGATCCCCGGGGCCCACCAGGTTGAACTCCGTGTCGAAGGCACCCTGTCCGGCAATATGCGCGATCGTTCCCACGTTTTCTGCTGTGACAATCTGGGTGAAGGCGTCCATGGAAAAGAGGCCATCGGGGTTGAGGCGTTCGGTCTTCATGTCGTTTCCTCCGGGTTGATCGTGCACACGTCCAGGCAAAATGTAGCGCTCGAAACTGGACTGGAGCGGGCGATCTCTCGTGCCTGTGAGAGGCCTGGTGTGTCGGAGGTTCGATCGCTCGATGCACAGCAGCGCGGGCGGCCAACGTCAGCTGCGGGTGTAGACAACTCAGCATGCTACCCCTGCCTGACGCTGCCGGTTGGGTGGCAGTTGAAGGGACGGGGCGGAGACACCCGATCGTGGACGCGTTGGCCCTTCCGGCCGTTCACACTGTCGATCTGGTGTGACTGCTGGAGAGCGGCTGCTCCTCTTGTGGTCGCAGGCCAGTTGCCGGCCCTGTATCAGCAGCACTTGGGGGCTGGCTGACCTCTGCGATGCCCAGGCTGTTCGAGCGCATCGGCCTCTCCGACTGGCGCGCTACACCAGGGTCCCATGGCACTGCACCGGACCAGCGGCCGACGCGGCCTCGGCGCGGCACTCGCGTCGACGACGATGCTGCTCTGGGGGCTCCTGCCCATCGGGCTCGAGGCCATCCTCTTCGACCTCGATGCGCTGACCGTCACCTGGGCGCGCTTCGTCGGCTCGACGCTGGTTCTCTTCGCCGTGCTCGCGGTGCAGCGCAACCTGCCGCCGATCCGGAGCCTCGACCGCGGCCGGGGCGGTCTGCTGCTGGTGGCCACGCTCTTCCTCGCCCTCAACTACGGCGCGTACATCATCGGGTTGGGGCAGACGAGTGCGGCCGACGCCCAGGTGGTGATTCAGCTGGCCCCCGTGCTGCTCTCCGCTGCCGGTGTGCTGGTCTTTCGCGAGCCCTTCACGCGCCTGCAGTGGACAGGCCTCGTGGTGCTGATCGGTGGGCTGCTGCTCTTCGTCAGCGGCCGCGACGCTGCGAGCGCCAAGCCGACGCTGCTGGTGGGCCAGGCGCTGATCGTGTTCGCGGCGCTCACCTGGGTGATCTACGGGCTCGCGCAGAAGCAGCTGCTCCATTATTGGGGCTCCGCGCACATCATGCTGTGCATCTACACCGGCTGCGCGCTCGCCTTCACGCCGTTTGCCGACGTCGGCAGCCTCGCGCGACTCGACGGAGTGGGCTGGTGGCTGCTGGCCTTCTGCTCCGCCAACACCATCGTGGGCTACGGGGCCTTCGCCGAGGCGCTCGAGCACTGGGAAGCGTCGCGGGTGGGTGCCGTGCTTGCGCTGGTGCCGCTGGTGACGCTCGCGCTCTCGGCGCTGCTCGCCGCGCAGTGGCCCGAACTCGTCCCGGCCCAGCAGCTCTCGGCACGCAGCTGGACGGGTGCGCTATTCGTGGTGGCGGGCTCACTGCTGGCGGCACTCGCAGTTCGTTGGGGACGTTAGGCGATGGCGGGCGGCAATACCGTACCCTCGGGTGCCACGCGGTGGCGTTCGGCACCCGCGCGGGCGCGTGCCAATAGCTCGGGCTCCAGCGATGCGGCGGTGAGCCCCGTATGGGGGCCGCTATGGAATGTGAGCGGGGCCGAAGAGGGCGTATTGCAGGGAGGGATCATGGCGGTGCGGGGATACAAAGACTGGGAGGAACAGTACCGGGCAGAGGAGAGTGAGGAATTGCCGTGGTTTTACGCTCCTCTTGACCCGGACGTCTTACATGCACTGGAGGCGCGGGGGTTGCGTCGTGGCAAGGCCCTCGACCTGGGCACCGGGCCGGGAACCCAGGCGATCGAGTTGGCAAAGCTCGGATTCGAAGTGACCGGTTCAGATATCTCGGCCACCGCCATCAAGCGGGCGAAGGACCGGGCGAACTCCCACGGGGTTGCGGTGACGTTCTTGGAAGACGACCTGGTGGACAGCCGGTTGGTCGGTCCATTCAAATTGGTGATGGATCGGGGCTGTTTCCACGCTATCGAATTGGAACAGCGAGAGGGTTATCTCGAGACGCTGTCCAGAATCGTGGAGCCGGGTGGTGTCTTGCTGCTCAAGTGTTTCAGCCATAAAGAACCGGGCGACAAGGGGCCCCGGCGCTTGCGACCAGACGAACTGCACACCCACTTTGAGCCGATGTTCGAGGTGCAGTCAATCGATGAAACGGTGTTTCAATGCAACTTCGAAGAATGGCCGAGGGCGCTCTTTGCGCAGATGATTCGTTTGTAGCTGCTGAAATAGGTGGGCAGGAGGACGATCTAATGGTCGTCCTTCTCTTCGTGAACATTGTCTGACTCGACCGCTTCGATCGCCTTCTTGTCGTGGTCGTTGAGGGGGCAGCCGCAGCTGTAGCCGTCTTGGGTTGAGTGCAATCGGGCCTGTTCGATGTGCCACTTGGCTACTTTTAGATGTTGGTCGACGTTCATTGAGTTCTGCCCTTCTTGGTTTGTGGCTTCATTGCTCGGGGAGTCGAAGTGGGATGGACTTATATAACCAGTCAGGATTGCAATGCAACCCGTACTGGGGCCTGGTCCCATCGCCTCGTCTCTATTGGAGCAGAATGTCTATTACTCGGACCCAGGGAACACGCAGCTTGAACTTCCTGCGCTTGGAAACCGAGGGTGCCCTCGGCAAACGGCCCAGGAGGGCGGACTCTTCGCCTCGTTACGGTGTCCGTCTGGGATGAGGTGTCCCGCGACGCCGCAGTGGCCCGAGGAGCGCAGCGCAGGGCGAAAGCAAAGGAGTGGCGAGCCAGCGCGTGTGCCTATTTGTTCATTTCATCTTCACCAGCGTCCCGTAGCATGACCCGATAGAAAGATCTGATCAGCGTCATGGGGCGTATGACGAGGTCAGAGGGGGCTGCCCGGGAATCAAGCCAGCTTAGAAGAAGAGCCGTGCGCCCCCGCCCGGAGAAGTTCATGGATCTCGAGACGGTACCTGCAGTCGTCGTTGCGACTAGAGACGGGACCGTGGTTTCGCAGAACACGCCAGCGCGGCGCCTGATGGGGGAGGGCACCGGCAAGCCGTGCTGGGAGGTAGTGGGGGGCCTCGGGAATGCTGAAGCCCTGCCCTGTGGGCAGGGCTGCGTGAACTGGGTGATCACCCGGGGACCGAACCAGACCCAGCACACCGACATCAAGCTTGCCGGACGACGCCACCACCTCACCTGCATCCCGGTAGATGAACTCGCAGTCTGCACGCTGCGCGCCGAAGGTGAGCAGCAGCCGAAGAAATGGGAGGTCCTGACGGCCCGCGAGCAGGAAATACTGGAGTTGCTCGCTGCCGGGGAGATCACTTCGTCGATGGCCGAGAGGCTCGAGATCCGAGAGTCCACGGTCCGCACTCACGTCGAGAAGATGCGCGACAAGTTCGGCGTCAGCACACGCGCAGCCCTCGTCGCCCTGGGATTCCGTCTAGGCTATCTCGACAATGTCGGCTGATCCGGGCCACAGTGCCCGCGAGCTCCAGAAGCGCGGAGTCGTCGTCCCCGAGAACGTCCTCATCGGGCTATCGACCCGCCGGGTGTTGGGTGAGAGCCGTCACGGTGGCCCTCCGAACTGTAAAACAGTTGGCACGTGCTGAATCCGGGAGTGACGGCATGAGCGACAACCGGACTGTCGTGAAGGACTTTGTCTCGGCTTTCAACGCGAACGACGTCAGGCGGATAATGGACTTCTTCTGCGAGGACTGCGACTCCGGCGACCTCCCCTTCGCGCCGGCCGCCGGACCCAACGCGCTCCTGGGGCTGCGAGAGCTTCTCGCTATGTCGTCCGAGGTCAACTGGGTGCTCCACAACATCGCCGAGAACTCGGAGGGCATCGTTCTCACCGAGCGGACGGACCGCTACCTGGTCGGCAAGGAGTGGGTCGAGTTTCCGGTGATGGGGACCTTCGACGTGCGGGGTGGCAAGATCTGCGGCTGGCGCGACTACTTCGGCACGCGGAAGTTCCAGGGTGAACTGCCTGGCTGAAAACGCCGCAAGCACCGAGTCCCGGGACCTTCGGCACTCCCCTGTCGCACCGTGCGGCCCGTGATCACCTGAGGCAGGATCCGGGCGCTCGTCGCCACCAGCAGCTTGAGGCTGACGTCCCTACGCCCCAACTCGCGGGCGTGGGCCGAGATGCTCTTCAGGATCGATGTGAAAGGATCAGATCCCAATGCGGGGCGCCAACGATGTGCGTCGTCCCGATCTGATGACCGCGGTAGTCGGGCAAAGGGTGGGCTTTGTGAAGGAGCGTCGCGGTGCCGCGGAGATCCCGCGAGAAATGGCAGTCGAAGCGCGTTCGGCGCTCGAAGAGCATCGCGTCGGATAGATGAGCACGCGGGGCTAGCTGGCCGACTCGAGAGGGTCGGCTTTGCGCCGCAGGCGAACGCGGAGCATTCGCCAGCTAGCTCGGTCGGCTGTCCGCACGCGGGGCGATCAGGATGGGCAGGTAGACCCAGGTGAAGATCGCGTAGCCTGCAGCCCAGGCGCCCCCGCCGACCAGCAGCAGATCGCTGAAGAGTTCGGGCGCGAAGGGCGCGCCGAAGATCCGCACCAGTGCGCCGAAGAGCACGAGGCAGTAGGCCACGCTGATTGCGGGCCGCACCACGAGTGGACGACCGGTGTGTCCGAGGCTCGCGCGGGTCATGATCCCGATCACCATTGTGCCGATGGTGCCGGCCGTAAAGGCGTGGAAGGCGGCGGTGGCGGGTAGCAGGCCCGTGAGGTCGGTGATCCCCTTGCAGAGCAGTGCGAGAGTCAGGAAACCGTGGCCGGCGTGCAGGATCCAGACGATCGGCTCGCCCACGGTCTGGAGCGACTGCCAGCCGCGCATTCGCAGCGCGAAGAGGGCGCCCGAGAGCAACGCGGCCGTTCCCTGGAAACGGATATCGGCACCGAGCACCGCAGCTCCGAGTGTGACCAGGAGCGAGATCTTCGCGGCCCATTCGATGGGCTGTGGGGTTCGGATCACTGCCGGTTTGCCCCGGCGCCGGAGCGCGTTGCTCGTGAAGCCCGGAACGACGCGGCCCGCCAGGATCGCGACCATGCCGACCATCCCGTAGACGCCGAGGTGCAGTCCACGTCGCATCTGATCCTGGATCCATGCGTCGGCGCTGAAGTGGCAGAGCAGGTTTCCGATCCACATCGCGGTGAGCAACAGTGGAAACACGAAGTTCTTCCGGCCGCCGCCTCGCAGCATGGGTGCGGTCACCGTGGCGGCGAGCACGGGCAGGTAGGCCAGGTCGATGAGGGCGACCGCCGGCGGCGTCGATCCCGCGAGGAACACGATGCGCCCGCTCGCCCACAGCAGGAAGAGCAGCCCCAGCGGTGCGCCCGAGACGGGGCGGGTGCCGGTCCACTGGGGCACGGCGGTCAGCAGGAAGCCCGAGATGGCCGCTGTACCGAAGCCGAAGACCATCTCGTGTCCATGCCACCAGACCGCGGGCCAGGAAGTCGGGAGGGGGAGCCACCCCCACAAGAACGCCACCCACCAGGCGACCCCGAGGGCGGCGTAGAAGCCGGCGGCCAGGAAGAACGGCCGGAGACCCGCGTCCAGCAGGGCGGTTGCTCGACGCGAGACCGGGTCGCTGGTCGCCGCGCCCTTCAGGAGATGACCTGCTCGTCGACGAGAGCGCGGTAGCGCTGCTCGGAGAGGCCGAGAAGCTGCTCGAAGATGAAATCGTTGTCCCGGCCGATCCCGGGACCGGGCTCCACGCGCGCTTCTTCCCGTATCAAATCGAGAGTGACGCTGCCGTTGCCCGCCCAGCGGGCGTGGTTCGAGAGACTGCGGTTCGGGTTGCGAACGCCGCCCGCGAACGGGGGAAGGCCGCGCATGAAGTCTACCCGGGCGCCGACGTTCGCGACGCGGATCCGCTCCAAGGGAGGCGCCCCCGTCCCAGCGCTTCGGGGCGTGGATGCCTTCGCGGCGGGGGCTTCGCGGACGCGCAGCTTCGCATCGTGCTGGCCCAGCGAGCATAGGAAGTTCAAGCTGTGTTCTCCCCGAGTCCGATAAGTAGACATTCTGTCAAATAGGGACCAGGGAGGGGATCGGGATCCGGAAACCGCAGTCGCAGCGTACGATATCGAGGGCCGGGTCGCGATCATCTACTGCAACCGCGCGGCGCGCGCATTTGCGAGCCGTTGCCCCGCGCGTGTGGCCGACGCGGTTGCCCGCGGCATCCTGGCGTTCCTGGCGGTGCTGTAGAGCGGGACCAGGAGGTAGCGCCCTAGCCGCCGCTCGCTACCGGAGCCAGGCCCCGGATCAGCAACGCGCTCACCGCCCCCACGGTCACCGCAGCCGCGAAGCCGACGGCCAGGGGCCGCAGTCCGAGCGTGCGCAGCCGCGAGAGATCCGTGCCGAGTCCCACGGCCGCCATCGCCAGGGTGAGGCACCAGGCGGATGCCGCGACACCCGTCTCGACGATCCGTGTCCACACCGCCGAATCCAGGGCGCCGCCGAAGGGCTCCGTGCCGAGATCCCCGAGCGTGCGCAGCAGCGCCAGGCCCAGGAAACCGAATACGAAGAAGGGCACCACCTGCCGCAGCGCGGGTCGCATGCCGCTCGCGCGCTCCTCGCCGCGGCGGTGGTAGATGAGCGCCATGCCCGGGATCACCAGCACCATGAACATATTGCGCAGCAGCTTGGTGACCATCGCCGCGTCGAGCGCCTCCGCGCCACCGAATTGCTGGCGGTAGAGCAGGCCGGCACCGGCGACCTGCGCCGTATCGTGGATGGCGGTGCCGAGGAACAGACCCGCGTGCAGGGCGTTCCCGTCGAAGAGGGAGTGCGCCAGGAATGGATGGATGCCCAGCGCCAGCAGGCCGAAGAGCGTCACGCAGCCGACGGCGTAGCTCACCTCGTCCTCGCGGGCACGGATCGCTGGAGCCGTCGCGACGATGGCGCTGTTGCCGCAGATGGCGGTGCCGACCGCAACCAGCGTGCCGAGGCGGGCAGGCAGTCCGAGCAGCCGGTTGATGAGGCTCACGACCAGCAGCGCAGTCGCGATCGACGCCGCGACGAGGGGCAGCGCGACGAGGCCGATCGAGCCGACCGTCGCGAGGCTCAGGTGCAGGCCGAGCAGCGCGACGCCGAAGCGCAGCACGCGTTGCAGGCACAGCCGCAGGCCCGCCTGATACGACTCGGGCAGCCCGATGGCGTTGCGGATCAACAGCCCGAGCAGGATGGCGATCAGGATGGGGCTGACCGGTGCACCGCCGACGCCGAGCAACTCGTTGCCGATCAGATCGGCCAGCTCGCGGCCCGCCAACGCAAGCAGTCCGGCGATGACCACGCCCGGCAGCACGATCGCCACGTGAGCGAACCATTCCTGGGCGTTGCGCTGCCAGGGAGCCGCACCGGAAGTGTGCACCGGGTCGACCCACTCGGGCAGGCCCTCCATCGAGCCGGCGAAGCGGAAGAGTTCCGGGTCGGAGTACCCGGAGCGCTTCGCGACGCTTCGCACTTCTGCCATGGCACCTCCAGGTCTCGGGGGAAAGTACTACCTCTCGACCTGGGATTTATCCCAATTTGTTTATAAAAACTGGATTTTATTGGGAGATTTTCTGATAATAATAGATGATTATGGAAGAAAATATCTTATTGGATTCCCTCGACCGTGCCATCCTGCGCGCGCTGCAGCACGACGCCTCCCGCTCGATCCAGCAGATCGCCGACGCGGTCGGGCTCTCCCAGAACCCCTGTTGGCGCCGCATCCGCCGACTGGAGAGCGATGGCGTGATTCGCGGTCGCGTCGCTCTGGTCGATCCCCGCAAGGTCGACAAGCGGCTCACCGTCTTCGTCAGCGTGCGGACGAACCAGCACAACCAGGCGTGGTTCGATGGCTTCGCCGCGAGCGTGCGCGCGATTCCCGAGGTGGTCGAGTTCTACAGAATGAGCGGCGAGGTGGACTACCTGCTGAAGATCCTGGCCGCCGACGTTGCCGAGTACGATGCGATCTACAAACGTCTGATCGAGTCGGCGGAGCTCTACGACGTCAGCTCGAGCTTCGCGATGGAGCAGATCAAGTTCACGACCGAGGTGCCCATCGGCGACAATGCGGTGTGAGTCGGCGGCGGCGCCGCAGGCACCGCCGTGACGTAGGTGCGCCAGCCCAGCGTGGGCACGTTCGCCGTACTTGGGTCGACAGCGGTACGTTCGTGAGAACGCGGGAAGTGCAAGCTGCGTTTCCGCGACGTCCGATCAGTAGAAGTTCTGTCCAATGGGGGCCGGGGAGGGGACCCGGCCCCAATACGGGGCATGTTCGCGGCCTGCTCGGTCGCCTCGCACCCGGATCCACGACCGCCGCCTCATGAAGCGGCGGGTGCAGACCCGGATCCCGCGATTCCAGCCACGGATCAGGGCGACAGGTGCGGCGTCGCCGGCACGCCGGAGATGTACGGATGCACGACGTAGAGAACGACGAATCCGACGAGCGCCGCGGCCAGCGGCTTCCACTCATCCGAGAGCGGCTGCGGCTGCGGCTCTTCCCGTGCACCGTCGCGTCGATTGATGAAGACCATCGCCGCAACCGACCACAGCGCCAGTCCGCCGAAGAGCACCAGCGAGCGAAGCTCACCATTCCCCAGCAGATGGGCGACGCCCCAGGTCGCGACGCCCGCGAGTTGCGGGTGCCGGATGATCCGCTTGATGTTCGTCGCCATCGCCGACGCGGCAAATAGCAGCAGCGCGAGAAACACAAGGACGTTTGCGGCTAATGAGCCCCACGCCGGAGGGGTATAGACGACGGTCGGCGGGGCCGAGCGCCAGCCGAGCACCATCAGCACGACGCAGGAGATGATCCCCAGCGCGAACAGGCCCTGGTACGCGCTGCCGAGCCGTTCGATCAGGATGGTGCGAACGGATATCCCGGCGCTCGGCAAGAGGTGAAGACCGCTCCAGAAAAGCACGCCGATCACGAGTAAGGCCATGAACTACCTCCCGGCACTCGCCCCAGGATGGAGTGAATCGCCCCGCGCGTCCAGACGCGCTGCCCGAGCGGCACGCGGCTGAGGAGTTTTCGCCACGCTGGCCGTTTTCGTGCCGCGCCCATACGCGCGTCAGCGGAGCGGGGTGCCGGCGTCGACGGGACGCCCCGGACCTGCCGATCGATCCGCGAGCTCAGCTGGGCACGGGCCGCCGCAGCGCGAGCATTCCGACGTCGGCGTTTCCGTCTGTGATCCGGTTCGCCGCCAGTACGGTCTGCGGCGGTCGTCGCAGGTCCCATACGAGTCCGGCCCAGCCGAGCGCCTTCAAGACCGCGTAGGAGATGTCGATCTCCCACCAGAAGAACCCCATGTTGGCCGATGACTGGTAGTAGTGGTGGTTGTTGTGCCAGCCCTCACCAAAGGTGATCAGCGCCAGGATGAGCGAGTTGCGGCTCGTGTCCGTCGTGACGTAACGCCGACGACCGAACAGGTGGGTGACGGAGTTGATGCAGAACGTCGCGTGATACGTGATCGCCGTGGAGAGGAAGAAGCCGATCCACAGCGCGCTCCAGCCCCCGGCCAGAAAGCACGCCACGCCGAGAACGACGGGCGGAAGCCAGTGGAAGCGGTTGAGGAACACGAGCTCGGGATAGCGTGCGAAATCCTTGATGGCGTCGAGTTCCGTCGCCTCGTACTTGCGGCACAGAATCCAGCCGACGTGGCTCCACCAGAACCCCTTCATGGGCGAGTGGATGTCCTCGGGCTGGTCCGAGTAGACGTGGTGGTGACGATGATGAGCCGCCCACCAGAGGGCCCCCTTCTGCACCGCCATGCCGCCGCCGAAGGCCAGCAGGAACTGCATCACGCGACCCGTCCGAAAGGCGCGATGGGCGAAGTAGCGGTGGTAGCCCGCCGTGATGAAGAACATCCGCACGAAGACGAGCGCGGCGCACAGGATCCAGTCGAAGAGCGTCACGCCCGTCCAGAGGGCTGCGAGCGGCAGCAGGTGTACGGCGAAGAAGGGCACGCTCGTAAGCCATTCGACGCGCTCGTCAGCGGGACGCTCGTAGCGGGTGAGTAGGGTCTTCAGCACGGTCGATTTTCCTCGCCCGCACTGTCGGCACGCGAGGCGCTCGGGTCAAGAGAGCCGGCCCCGCTGAGGTCGGTTTGCACAGAACTGTGACAATTGGGCCGGGTCGTTCTGCCGGACTTCGCTTCGGCCACGCTCGCTGCGTGGAACAAGCGCCCGCCCCGTCGACTGGCGTGCGAGCCCTCGCTCGAACTCAGGCAGGACCGAGGCGAAATCGCATACGCGTCTCACCCGAGCGAGGCCCGAGGACGTCGCCGGCGATCAGGCCCCCGAGCGCCGTCCGGCCCGTACGCCGGTGCAGTCCGGCCCCGCGCCGGTGGGCCTCAGCGGCTCCGGGCAGTGCTGCGCATGTCCACCTCGCGCTTGCGGTCGATGCGCCAGCGGTGAAGGCCTCCGGACTGATAGGCGACGACGAAGACCCGGCGACTCTCGTTGGTCCGATTGCTCTGTGAGCCGTGCACGAGATCCCGGTGAAAGAAGAGCACACTGCCGGCCCGGAGCTCGGTCGCAATGGCCTCGCCTTCCACCAGGTCGATATCCGTGTAGAGCGCTCCCAGCACGCCGCGGTCCTTCAGCCCCTGCAGGTTGCCGCGCTTGTGACTTCCGGGGATGACCCACAGGCAGCCGTTCTCCTTGCTGCCGTCGTCCAGATAGGTGAGCGTGCTCACGATCGACTCGAGGTCTTCGGCGCCGTTCTCCCAATACAGGCCCTCCTGGTGCCACGGAAAGGGTGCCCCGCCGGGCCGCTTGACGTTGAGCTTGTCGCTGAAGACGCTGAGCGACTCACAGCCGTTGATCGAGGCCACCGGCTGGTAGAGACGCGGGTCGTCGAGCAGAACCTCGAGTCGAGCGTCGAGATGCCCGGTGGGCTCCATCGACCGCACGGCCCGAAGGTCGTTGCTCCATTCCCACTTGATCGTGGAGCCGAGCACCGACTGGTACTTCTGGTTGTCGATCTGGTCGACCGCCCCGGCCTCGGGACGATCGGCCGCCTCGAGGATCTGACGGTGCACATTTTCGGTACCGGCACGCATCTCGACGAGCTCAGCTTCGGAGAAGACGTCCTCTCGGATGAAGAACCCGAGATCCTCGTATTGCGCAAGCTCTGCTTCAGTAGCGCGATGCATCGTTCGCTCCTTTCTGCGACCCGTCGGGCCGTGCCCATCTCAACACCGGCGAAACGGGAGCCGGCTGTCCGCGATGCGATTCGGCCGTACGCGGCGTCCGAGCAGCTCGCTGTCGACGACCGGAAGCTCGGTAATCATCGGATCGGTGAGGCACTCGAAATCACGTGTAGCGGAACTCCGGCCCCTCGAGATCGATCGCCGGAATCTCGTGACGCTCCTTCCAGTAGTCCTGGGTGTGTTGCCACTCGGGCTTGTCACCGCGCTTCGGCAGCAGGTGCATGCTGCGCATCAGGTAGTTTGGGTTGAAGTTCTCGGGATCCATCCACGAGAGCAGCGGCATGGCTGCGTCTTCCGGCCGCAGGGCGACGTCGACCCGCTTCGCGCCGATCTCGTCCATATGCCCGAGCAGGCGGCACACGAAGTCGCCGAGCAGGTCGACCCGCAGCGTCCAGCTGGCGCGGAAGTAGCCGAAGATCCAGAGCATGTTGGGCACACCGGTGAACATCATACCGCGGTAGGTGACGGTCTTCGAAAAGTCGAGGGGCTTGCCGTCGATGACGAACTCGATGTCACCGAGCACACTCAGGTTGAAGCCCGTCGCCGTGACGATGATGTCGGCTTCCAGTTCGTCGCCGGACTCGAGCAGGATGCCCTTCTTCGTGAAGCGCGCGATCTCATCCGTGACCACCGAAGCCTTGCCGGATGCGATGCCCTTGAAGACGTCGCCATCGGGTACGAAGGCGATGCGCTGCTGCCACGGCCGGTAGCGCGGCGTGAAGTGCTTTTCGATGTCGTAGTCTGGGCCCAGGTACTCGCGAACCACCTTGATGAGTTCTGCCTTCAAGATGTCGGGCTGGTCGAACGACAGCTGCGTGATGGCGGCCTGATCGTGCAGGATCTTTCGGCGCGTGATCTCGTGGATCCACGACTCGTCGATCTCCAGCACGCGCAGCTGATCGGCCAGCTCGTTCACGTTGTGTCCCGGTATGAAGTACGTGGGCGAGCGCTGCAGCATCGTGATGTGCGCCGTGTCGCCGGCGATGGCCGGGATGAGCGTGGCCGCTGTGGCACCCGAGCCGATCACGACGACGTTCTTGCCCGTGTAGTCGAGATCCTTGGGCCAGGTCTGCGGGTGGACGATCTCGCCCTCGAAGTCCTCCATCCCGTCCCACTCGGGCGTGTAGCCCTCCGAGTGCCGGTAGTAGCCCTGGCACATCCACAGGAAGTTGGCGCTGATGTGAACCGGCTCTCCGGTGTCCGTTCTCTCTCCGACGATCGTCCAGAGTTCGTCCTCGCTCGACCAGGTCGCGGAATCGATCCGGTGGCGGTAGCGGATGTGGCGATCGAGGTCGTTCTCGTCGATCACCTCGCCCATGTAGGTGAGGATCTCTTCGGCCGTCGCGACGGGCGGTCCCGTCCAGGGCTTGAAGCGATAGCCGAACGTATAGAGATCGCTGTCCGACCGGATGCCCGGATACTTGTGCATCAGCCAGGTGCCGCCGAAGTTCTCGAGCCCTTCCAGCACCGCGAAGCTCTTGTCTGGGCATTGGTGCGTCAGGTGGTACGCGGCCCCCACGCCCGAAATTCCCGCGCCGACGATCAGGACGTCGAAGTGCTCGGTGGTCTGCGGCGCGGTCCCTGAGGCGGCTGCTGAAGTCGTCAAGCGCGAATTCTCCTTTGGCGTCCACGGGAAGTGGAGCAAGCAGTGTGCCACGCGCAGGTTGCGCTGACCCGGGTGCGGGTGCCGGGGCTGGCGCGACGCGTCGCGACCCGGGCCCCATTGTGGCAGACGGCCCCATTCACCCGAGTCCCCGAACTGGCCGACGCTACGACACGCGGCCGATCGGCGCCGCACCCGGCCCACCGCGCTTCGACCCGGGGGCAGGGCTACAGGTCGGGGCTCGCAAGGCCAGCCACCCATGCAGGAATGGGGTCGCGTCTGCGCCTGCTGGCCGATCGATGCACGGGCCAAAGGGGACACATCACATGAGCAAGCTGGACGGAGGGGCGCTCGCCGGCAATGCGCTCGCCAACGAGGGCATCGAGAAGGCGTTCGTACTCTGCGGTGGGCGCAGCATGCCGGCGCTCTGCAGTGGGCGCAGCATGCCGGCGCTCTGCGGTGGGCGCAGCATGCCGGCGCTCTGCGGTGGGCGCAGCATGCCGGCGCTCTGCGGTGGGCGCAGCATGCC